>JANXQZ010000451.1 GCA_025353235.1 Bryobacterales bacterium | reverse complement strand
CTGGAGCGGATTGCACACCTCATAAATGCGGCATTCCAAGGCTAGATCCACGCCCTTCTTTTTCAGCGTTTCCTGCAGGTCATGAACCGCGATGACGCCGAACTGATGGCGCGCCGCAGAATCCAGAAGCCCTCGCTCGATTTCATCGAGCGGTTTTGTCGACGTGACTTTGTATAGCATCTTGTGTTGTTCCTCCCATCTCAGTCAGTACCGCGCACGGCCCGTGCCGCACCAGGTGAGTAGTCGTGTTCCCTATCACTTGAGGGTCAATCCCGTGACGCGCCCCTCTTTGTCGTCGGTGACGCCCGCTGAGGGAGCATGATCGTGTCGAGACTCGACACCGCATGATTTCGCCATTCAAGTAGGCACTCCGAAACGGGGGAGAACCCACCGCATGAGCACGATATAACTTACAAAGAACAGAACGAGTTTGAACCAGTCAGGCATAATGTCTTCCTCCCCGAATTCGTATGGCCGTCAGCGACCGCAGTCGCCCAGTTCAACAATCCCAACGTCAAACACTACCTCCCTAATTCTGTCCCAACTTTCAGGTACTGCGCGCCCCCAACTTCCGAAGAAAGGTCATCATTGGACACCAGTTCGTGAAAGCCGACTGAAACAGGTTGAGCCCTACGAATGCGGTGAACAGATACCAATACGGGCTTACCCAATAGCCGAGCGCGAGGGTTGACAGCACGAACGCGCCGGCAATCATACGCAGGTAACGATCTAAAGTCATACAGGCTTGCTCCTTTGTTGGTTGAAAAGATAGAACAGGACAGGGACTGTCATACGCGAGAGCAGGAGCGAGGCAATCTCGCCCGCCATCAACGCAATTGCCAAACCCTGAAAAATGGGATCGAACAGAATCACCGATGAGCCGACCACTACTGCGGCGGCAGTGAGCATCATCGGACGGAAGCGAACCGCTCCGGCATCGATCACCGCTTCGTCAAGCGGCATGCCCTCGGCCAGGCGAAGTTCGATAAAGTCCACCAGGATGATTGAGTTTCTCACAACGATGCCCGCGCCGGCGATGAAGCCAATCATCGAAGTTGCCGTGAAGAAGGCAGGCATCAATCCGTGCGCTGGCACGATGCCGACCAGCGAGAACGGGATCGCGGCCATAATGATTAGCGGCGTCAGGAACGACTGGAACCAGCCCACCACCAGCCCATAGATGAGAATGAGCACCGCTGCAAAGGCGATGCCGAGATCGCGAAAAACCTCGTACGTGATGTGCCATTCACCGTCCCACTTCATCGAATACCGCCCGGGATCGGAAGGCAGCGCCGCCATGTGCTGTTCCACTTGGTAACCCTCCGGAATTTTGATCTTGTCGATCTCCGGCCCGAGTTTTAGGACCGCGTACACCGGGCTCTCGATCTCTCCCGCAATGTCGGCGGTTACGTACGTCACCGGCATCAGGTTCTTGTGATAAATGCTCTTGTCCTCGATCCCCTTCTCGACGTGCACCACTTCTCCCAGCGCAACCTGGCGTCCGCCGCCGATCTTCAAGCTCCCGCCGATCTTCAGGCTCTGTATACGCTCCAGATTGGACCGCGTCGCCCGGTCGAGACGTACGGTTAGTGGAACGTCTTCCTTCTCGGCATCCTGATGCAGAAGGCCGGCCGGGTAACCGGCGGAAGCCACCTGCATGGCACGTGCAACGTCGTCCTCGGAGATCCCGTTCATGGCGGCCTTTTCCTGGTCGACAGACAAGCTGTACTTCGGCTGATCGTCTTCCACGTACCAGTCGACGTCGACGACGCCCTTGGTCTGCTTGAACAGATCCCGTATTTGCCGCGCCAGGGCGGTCCTCCGATCCATGCTCGGGCCGTAGACTTCCGCGACCAGAGTTTCGAGCACGGGAGGACCGGGCGGCACTTCGGCTACCTTGATCCGCGCTCCATAACGTTCGGCGATGGGAATCATCCGCTGGCGCACCTGCTTGGCAATCTCGTGGCTTTGCAGATCGCGCGCGCCCTTCGGTAGCAGATTCACCTGAATATCCGCCACATTGGACCCGCGCCGCAGGTAGTAATGGCGAACCAGTCCGTTGAAGTTGTAGGGCGATGCTGTTCCTACATAGGTCTGGACGTTCACAACCTCCCGCTGCTTCTCGGTCTCTTCCGCAAGCAATTGCGTCACCCGCGCCGTTTCCTCGAGCGTTGTGCCATTGGGCATATCGACGATCACCTGGAACTCGCTCTTGTTGTCGAAGGGCAGCATTTTGACCTTGACCAAGCCGAAGTAGAACAACGACACGGAGGCTAATAGAAGGATCAGCACGCCGCCGACAAAACTCCATCGCAGGACGGCGCGGTGCAGGAGCCTGCCCATGAAGCGCCGGTACAGCCGCGTGACCAGGTCCTCGCGTTCGCCCTCATGGTGCCCGGCGGGCTTGAGTATCCGCACCGCGGCCCACGGCGTCACGATAAAGGCCACCAGCAGCGAGAAGAGAATCGCGGCGCTTGCGCCGATCGGGATGGGGCGCATATACGGTCCCATTAAGCCACCGACGAACGCCATCGGCAAAATCGCGGCGACCACCGCCAGCGTGGCCAGAATGGTGGGATTTCCAACCTCATCCACAGCTTCCACTGCAACTTCGAACGGCGGCCTCTCGTGATTGGCCGGCATGCGCCAGTGGCGAACGATATTCTCCACCACCACAATGGCGTCGTCGACCAGGATACCGATGGAGAAGATCAGGGCAAAGAGGGTGATCCGGTTCAGCGTGTACCCGTATAGATAAAAAACGGTGAGCGTCAGTG
>JANXQZ010000417.1 GCA_025353235.1 Bryobacterales bacterium | reverse complement strand
GCTCGGGTTTGGCGTTTCCCAGAGCGGTCGATTCCTGCGCGAGTTCCTCTACGACGGTTTCAACCAGGATGAGAAATCGCGCCGGGTGTTCGATGGCGTCTGGGCGCATGTGGCAGGCGCAGGCCGGGGCAGCTTCAACTTCCGTTTCGCGCAACCTTCGCGCGATGGGCACCCCTTTTTGAACATGTTGTATCCCACTGACGTTCCACCTTTCACCGAACAAGAGCTGATCGCTCGCGCCGCCAAGGATCAGGTGGTTCCGAAAATGTTCTTCACCAATGGATCGTATGAATACTGGGGCCGTGCTGCGTCGCTGATTCATACAACACCCGATGGGAAGAAGGACGCACCGCCTGACCAAAATGCGCGCGTGTACTTCTTCGCAGGCAGCCAGCATGGTCCGGGATCCATCCCTGCACGCAAGGTGGAAGCGGGCAATCTTGCAGACACTAACGACTATCGTTACTCGCAGAGGGCGCTCCTGTTAGATATGCAGGCGTGGCTCAAGGATGGCGCCGAGCCGCCCGCGTCGCAGTTTCCACGCATTGACAAAGACCAACTTGTGTCGCTAGGCGCATTGGCATTTCCCAAAATGGAGGGAGTGCGGGTGCCCCACATCAAGAGGGAAGCTTACCGGCTGGACTTTGGCGCGATGCCGCCGAATATCGGCGAGGCCTTACCGACGCTGCTGCCACAGGTGAATCTGGACGGAAACGAAACCACTGGAATCCGCATGCCAGAGGTAAGCGTACCGCTGGCTACTTATACGGGATGGAATCTGCGGAATCGGGCGATTGGTGCACCGGAGGAGCTCTTCAGCATGGTGGGTTCCTATATTCCATTTTCCCGGACGAGGGTGGAGCGGGAGAATCGCAAGGACCCGCGCCAATCGATTGAAGAACGGTATCCGAGCAAGCGTGTGTACTTGGAGAAGATCACGGAAGCGGCTCAGGATCTGGTAAAGGACGGATTTCTGCTGGCGTCGGACGTGCCTAAAATCCGCGATCGGGCGGCAGCGGAGTGGGACTATGTCCTAACATTGAATTAATGGGTCCACAAACGCAAGAGCAGCCGAAGGTTCCGATTCCCGGCGTGAAGAATTTGATTGCGGTCGGGTCGGGTAAGGGCGGCGTTGGAAAGACGACGGTCTCGGTAAATCTGGCGATCGCGCTGGCCCAATTGGGTCATGCGGTTGGGTTGATGGATGCCGATGTGTATGGTCCGAACGTGCCGCTGATGATGGGCGTGCGAGCAACTCCACACGCGGTAGGCGAGCGTATTCAGCCCATCGAAAAATATGGCGTGAAGGTGATGTCAATGGGGTTCTTAAACCCCGGTGACAAGCCGCTGGTATGGCGCGGGCCGATGCTGCATAGCGTGATTCAACAGTTTTTGCGCGGCGTGGATTGGGGCGAGTTGGATTACCTGATCATCGATCTGCCGCCCGGCACGGGGGATGTGCAACTCACCCTCATTCAAACAGCTCCCCTGACCGGGGCGGTGATCGTGACTACGCCTTCGGATGTGTCGCTCGAAGATGCGCGGAAGGCGGTGCATATGTTCCAACAGGTCCGGGTTCCGATACTGGGGCTGGTGGAGAACATGAGTTACCTGCTGTGTCCCCATTGCAGCGAGCGCATTGATGTGTTCAGCACAGGCGGGGGAAAGCGGACGGCGGAACAGATGGCTATTCATTTTCTGGGTGAGCTGGCGCTGGACCCTGCAGTGCGGATTGGGGGAGATTCGGGCAAACCTGTCACGGTGGGCGGGGGTGGCGGTCCGTTTGTGGCACTGGCGAAAGAAGTGCAGGTCCGCGCGCGAGAGGCGGGAGGGAAGAAAGGGCCAACGATTCAGATCGAGGATTAAGAGGAGCGTACCTCGCCGAGCGATACAGCTGGGCGAGGTATCGTGAGGTTATCCTTTTTTCGATCGGTGGTGGCCAGAACTGCTTTTCCCGCTGCTGCGATGAGAGGCGGCGCTTTTGCCTTTCGCGAAGGCGGTGGTGGTCGCACAGAGCAGCAGCGACATTGCTAAGAGGGCGGCGAATATGGGTTTCATATTTTGATAGTGCGTTCCACTCGGAAAAGTCGCCGGATATCATTCTAGAACTACTGTAGCCACCGAACCCATCTTGTCAACGTCCAAGCCTGTGCCCTCGTCCACCGGATACAACTCAAGCTGCTGAACCGGTAACCCTGGACGGTAGAGTCGCGCCTTGTGGAAAGTGCCTAGCACATGGGCGGTCAAATTCTCCACGGGGAAGTCAGAATAGTTCACGAGTTGCAGGACCACTTGCTTCTGGTCCGGCGTCTCGAGGAGATTCGAGAGCATGCTCGACACGTTGAATAAACGCGCGCCCATATTTTTCCTTCCCGTGAGTGAGTTGAGTTCCTTCCAGATTTCGTCGAGCTTGTCTAGATCGGCCTTCTCCAGCGTGATCGCATCGTTCTTAACTGACTGAAATTTCCAATTAGGCGGACCGGTCAGCAGCGTGCCGCCGGAGCGGGTGTAGGCTTTCAACACGGCTCTTTGTTCTTCAGTCAGGGCGGACGGATCGACATCCACGGCCATCTTGGCTCGGTCAAATGCCAACGGACTAATTTTTCGATAGGGGACCGGACGCACGGGAGTATGTTTCACCGCGATCATATCGAGCACGCCGCCGGAAAGCAGCGCACCGCTGCCCGCGTCTTCCACGAGGGCGAGTTCGCTGTGGGCTCGCAGGTAGCGCCAATCTTTATGATCCTCGAAGTATTGCAAATGGAGCGCGATCTGTTTCCAATCTTGGAGCGCCTCTGAATTGCGAGCGAGGAGACGCTGGGCAAAGTCAGCGTCAAGCGAGACCACCCAGCGCGCGCCCGTGAGAGCGGCATCGCCGATGGCCTGCAGATAGCGCGTCACGTTCACCACGGTTTTCGGAGGAGGCTGGTTGGCGATCCAGATGGTTCGGTCCGTTGCGGCGCGGGCGAAGCGCAGAAAACCGGTGTTGGTGTTGATCCAAGGCGCTCCGCTTGGGCCTGATTGCGCTGCGCCGTTGTCCTCCAGTCTGACTCCGGGCCATAAGCCCTGGAAGCTGCCGAGCACGGGAGCGTCGGAATCGAATTGCATCCGGCTGCGCGTGGTGAGCTCGATCAGCTTGATGTTGGAATCGGCGAGCACGCGCTTCACGCGGGCCGTGGAGGCTGGGTCAAATGTGCCGTCTAGAACAACGCCATGAAATCCGAAACTGCTGGCTTGCCGGGCAGCCTCCAACTCGTCCGTTCCCGGATGAATTACCCCGAGCGTGACCATGCCGAGTTTAGCTGCTTGTTGCGCAAAGGCTTTATCCCAGGAGGATCGTTCCAGGAGAATGCAGTTGATGGGAGTCTGCGTGATGAGGTCGAGAGACTTGGGGTCGTTCGAGATCCACCGCGCGGGCACCCAGTCGGTCATGGACGCGACCAGCAGGAAGGCGAACAGCATAATTCTATTCTAGGTTGCGGCGGATCGACTCTCGACGCCAAAGCGCTCCCGCAATACGGATTTCTGGATTTTCCCGGTACCGCCCTTGGGAAGCGTGTCGGTGAACACCACCGAAGTGGGACATTTGAAGTGGGTCAGCCGGGCGCGGCAGAACTGAATCAGTTCGCTTTCGGTCACGCTAGCACCGGGACGGAGCGAGACAACAGCTCGAATCGCCTCGCCCCACTTGGGATCGGGAACGCCGATAACGGCCGCCTCCAGGATGGCTGGATGGGCGCAGACCACCGATTCGACTTCAGGCGAGTAGACATTTTCGCCTCCAGGCTTGACCATGTCTTTCTTACGATCGAGGATGTAGAGATAGCCCTCTTCGTCAAACCTGCCCATGTCGCCGGTATGCATCCAACCGCCGCGGAGCGCTTCGGCGCTGATTTCGGGACGCTTCCAATATCCCTGCATCACGTTGGGACCGCGCACGGTGATTTCCCCGATCTCGCCTGTGGGCACCTCGACATCGTTGACGTCAACCACGCGCACCTCCACGCCGAGGATGGGCTTGCCAGCGGAGGAGACCGGCGTGAAACCCTCGTCAAGCCGGTGATCCTCAGGCAGCAACACGGTTGCCAGCGGACTCATCTCAGTCATGCCGTAGCCCTGGCTGAAGTTGCATTTCAATTTCTGCATGGCCGTCGTTAGCAGCGGCAGCGGCATGGGGGAAGCGCCGTAGCTAACCCGGTCCAGACTGGAAAGATCGTAACGGCTGAGAGCCGGATGGTTGACCAGCAGGTTGATCATGGTGGGGACCAGGATCACGGCCGATATCCGGTAGCGCTCAATCGCCTGCATTAAGAGTTCGGGATCGAAAGACGCGAGAAAGCTGTGGGACGCTCCCGTGAGAGTCAACGCGAGAAGCGCGCCAATGTCCGCTAGATGGAACATCGGGGCGGCGTGGAGAAAGCAGGTTTCCGGCAGCATGAACGATGGGGGCAAGAGGCAGTGAACAGCATTGGAATACAGGTTGCGATGAGAGAGCATCGCACCCTTGGGGCCGCCTGTGGTTCCGCTGGTGTAGAACAGTCCGACGAGGTCATTCTCGTCGGGCTCTTCGAAGATGACGGTCGCATCCGGGGGCTGAGTGCGTAAATCGATCAGGCCCTTAGGACAGTCGCCGACGCCGCAGTAGAGAACCTGCTTGAGAGAGGGAACGCTGGCCCGAATTTCGCGGGCCACATCCAGGTAACGCTCATCGACGATCAAGAAACTGGCATCCGAGTCATTCAATGTGAACGTTGTCTCTTTCGCGTGCCAGCGTGTGTTGATCGGGACTATCAGCGCACCGAGGAGCGGGAGGGAGAAGTAGAGATTCAAGTATGCGGGCGAGTTGCTCATGAGCACGGCAACGCGGTCGCCTTTGCGCATTCCGAGAGCGGCCATGCGGCGAGCGGAGTGCTCCACGTGGTTGGAAAATTCGCGATAGGTGATGCGCTGTTGCTCGTGATGAACCGCTGTGTTGTTCCCGTGGAATCGAGCCGCTCTGCGCAGACAATAATTGACGTTCATGCGATTGCTCCTATGCTCTTCAGGCGCTGAATATCATCTTCGGAATAGGCGAACTTGGCCAGCAGTTCGGCTGTATGCTCGCCAATCTTAGGAGGCCGGGGTTTATCGTGGGAGGGCTGGTACACTTCCGCGATGGTTCGTACGGGCGTGACACAGCAATCGATTTGACGAAGCTGGTGGAACCATGTGTCTCCATCCTGGGTGGCGAAAATCTTGGTCAAGCGCGCTTTCAGTTCGGGTTGACGGGCGTCGTCAAATTGGAGATGAATGAGGTCCATGCAATCCAGTTGTTTGCAGAGATTGGCCCAGAATTTCCCTTCAAGAGCGCCCACTGCGAGCCAGCGCCCGTCCTTCGCTTCATACACGTTATAGCAGGCATAGCGCCCGCTCAGCATCTCACAGCTGGCTTGGGGCTCGCGGCTGGTGCGCTCGTACTCGGCCAACGGGATTTCCAGCAGCGACTGCACTCCAGCGGTCATCGATACATCGACATGCTGGCCAACACCCGACCGTTCACGAGATTGAAGCGCCATTAGTACTCCGATTACGGTTTGCATGGATCCACCCACCAAGTCGCCAATTTGGACTCCGGGGATTACGGGTAGATTGAGGTTGAGCAGACCGCCCAGGGCGATGTAATTGATGTCGTGGCCAGCTAGGTCAGCGTATGGGCCGGTTTGTCCGTAGCCTGTTAAGCTCACGTAAATGAGGCGCTTGTTGGTTTGGCGGAGCGCCTCGTAATCCAGACCGAGCCGCTGCATTACGCCGGGGCGGAAGCCTTCCGCGAAAACGTCCGCAGTGGCAACCATGTTTTCGAGCACCCGCTTGCCTTCCGGATGTTTCAGATCGATGGCTACGCTCTTCTTGCCAGCGTTGGTTCGTGCGAATACCGCGGGGCTGAGAGTTCGTGCGTAGTCTCCCGCGCCAGGTTGTTCGATCTTGATCACATTCGCGCCGTGATCCGCGAGATATTGCGTGGCGACTGCGCCCGGTAGCAAGCGCGTAAGATCGAGCACGGTGAGCCCTTCCAGCGGCGCCACGGCTATGACCGAGCCTTGAGAAGTACTTGGTCCTGATAGACAAGGACTGGCTCGCCGTTCTGGTTAGTTACGATGGTTTCAAACGTGACTACGCCACGGCAGGGGGGCTTGGGGCGTGCCCCGATCACTCTCTTCACAACATGAATGGTGTCGCCGATGAAGACTGGTTTGGTAAAGCGTAGTTGGTCGACGCCATAGAAGGCGATAACCGTATCGTGAACCTGATTCATTTGGATCATGAGACCGGTGGAGATGCTGAACACGAGCGCGCCATGGGCGATCCGCTGTCCAAAGGGTCCTGCGGCGGCGTATTCCTGGCTCATGTGGAGCTCGTGGAAGTCGCCTGAGAGTCCGGCGAAGTTTACGATATCCGCCTCGGTAATCGTTCTGCCGCGAGAGACGCTGGTGGTCTCCAAAACAAAGTCCTCGAAGTAAAGACTCAAGAGGTCCGCCTTTCCGTGCTTGACACTTTGCTATCCTACCTTGGAGATTCTATGCGAAAAAAAGTGACCGTGGTTGGGGCTGGAAACGTTGGTGCCAACTGCGCCTTGCGAATTGCCGGTAAACAGCTGGCGGATGTCGTGCTAGTTGACGTGGTGGAAGGGGTTCCGCAAGGCAAGGGGCTCGACTTGCTCGAATCCGGCCCGGTAGAGGGATATGACGTAAATATCACCGGCGCGAACGACTACGAAGCGACAGCCAATTCGGATATTGTCGTGATCACGGCTGGCTTTCCGCGCAAGCCGGGGATGAGCCGCGACGATCTGCTGCTGGCGAATTATGAAGTAGTGAAGATGGCCACGGAACAGGCGGTCCGGTACTCGCCGGAGACGATCCTGATTCTGGTGACCAATCCTCTAGACGCAATGTGCTGGACGGCTTACCAAGTTTCGAAGCTGCCAAAGCATCGCGTGGTCGGCATGGCAGGGGTGTTGGATACGGCTCGCTTCCGCACTTTTATTGCGCAGGAATTGAATGTGTCGATGTCGAACGTGACGGCGATGGTGCTGGGCGGACATGGCGACACGATGGTCCCGCTGGTTCGATTGAGCAATGTTGCCGGGATTCCGCTGACGGAACTACTGGATCAGGCGACTATCGATCGACTCGTTCAGAGGGCTCGCGAGGGCGGCGCGGAGATCGTGAAATATCTGAAGACGGGCAGCGCGTATTATGCACCTTCGGCGGCGACGGTCGAGATGGTAGAGTCAATTTTGCTCGATAAGAAGAAGGTGCTGCCGTGCTCCGCTTATCTGGAAGGCGAATATGGCATCCACGGGCTTTTTGTGGGGGTTCCAGTGAAGTTGGGGGCGGCCGGGATCGAGAAGATTTATGAAGTCCAGCTCAAGCCGGACGAACATGCCGCGCTCGAGAAAAGTTCGGCTTCGGTCAAAGAGCTGATCGACATTATCAAGCAGAAAATCGGATCGTAGTTTGGAGAGATATGGATCAAACGACAGTCAAAATTATTGCGGCGGTTCTCTGTTTAGTCCTGGTGGCGGTGATCATCATGCGGCGCCAGAAGAAGACTAAGAAGGTCGAAGACGATTTCTAAGCGTGACGGAAGCTCCTAAAATTGACCCGGTGTATGCGTGCTTCGGTCTGCGCATTAAGAAGTCCAAGATACATAGATGGGGAATTTACGCAGAGGAAGAGATACCTGCTCGACGCAAGGTGATCGAGTATACGGGTGAGCGGATCAGCCGACGCGAGACGAAGATCCGCGCGAGCCGTCCGCTCAATTATATATTTACGCTGGATAAATATTGGTGCATTGATGGGTCGGCTGGAGGCAGCGGCGCGGAGTTTATTAATCATTGCTGCGAGCCGAACGTGGTGGCTCGGATTATTAAGGGCCACATTCTGTATTTCGCTCTGCGAGCGATTAAGAAGGGAGAAGAGTTGACGGTGGATTACCACTTCGATAGGGATGTGGAGAAGGTGCCGTGTTCGTGCGGGGCGAAGGGTTGTCGGGGAACGATTAATTTAACGGAGTAGGCTCATTCTGTCTCCCGGACATGACTCAATCTGGAGGCAAGTTCGTGCGATAGCGTCTTCTCGATGTCAACTGTGATCAGGCCGGCGGCATCCATGCTCCGAACGTGAACGCGATCCTTATCGCGATATGAACTCAGCTTCATCCGCACCAAATCGGCCACTGGAATAACCATCACCCCTTTACCTTGGATCTGCTTTTGAACAGGTTGGATCGGAGGGTTTGGGGTCGCTTGGGTGGGGCGAACCCTTTCGCCGCTAAAGATCAGGTGAACGGCGTTCCTCGCGCTCTCCGTGGGGCCGTATAACAGCATATCAACACCTGCCGTGTGTCGGAACCGAAATTCCCTCTTGGCTGCGGCGTCCTTGATGCGTTCCAAGTCCACACGGTTGACCATTAGATCGACATCGCGTGTAAGCGTGGCGTGCTCGGGGTCGGCCTCTTCGACGTGGACTAACACCGCCAGCCCGCCGATGGGTTCATAAGGAATGTCTTCGGCAGTTAACGCATCGGTGATCTTATGCAACACTCCCACCAGGGCAAAAAGGCGTTCTTCGAATAAGGTGTTCACCAGTTCCCCTTTCGCGGCTGCGTCCGTCAAGAATTCCTCATACCTCCTATCAAACATAAATCTGCTTTACACGGGCGCTGATGCCACACAGAATGCTGTACGAGATGGTGCCCGCCGTTCGCGCCATTTGCTGCGCGTCAATCGTCAGGCCTCCCTCGCTACCGAGTAGCGTCACTGGATCTCCAACCTTCAATTCAGGGCTGGCGGTGATGTCGATGGTGGTCAAGTCCATAGATACCGCGCCGATAATGGATGCGAGTTTGCCGCCTGCGATCACCCGCCCGCGGTTCGACAGCCGGTGCGGGATCCCATCGGCATAGCCAGCGGCCAACACCGCAATCCGCATGGGGTGAGGAGCGCGATACATGCCGCCGTATCCGACCAGAGCGCCTTGCGGGAGATCCTTGATTGCCAAGATCGCAGTCTTCCAGGATAGCGCCGGCTTCACGTGCAGAAGCTTGGGTGGCGACGTTGCGCCCGATACAGGTGACACATATCCATAAATCGCGTGCCCTGGTCTGACCATTTGCTTCCACGCTCGAGTACGTCCGTAAGCGACGGGGATGGTGCTGGACATGTGCAGGTAGTCCGGGGCGATGCCGCGTTGAGCCATTTCGGTGCAAGTTCGCTCGAAGGAGACGGATTGGTCCTCTGTTTGCGACCCAAGGTAATCGGAGGCGGATGCGAAGTGCGTCATTAATCCTTCCAACCGGACGTGGGTAGCGGCGCGAACCACACGACAGATTTGGTCAGCGGGTTCGCGAGTGCCGAGGCGTCCCATTCCGCTGTCGATCTTTAGGTGATAGGAGGCGCGAATTCCTCGCGATGCAGCCAAAAGATCCCATTCAGGGATGTCGCCGAGGGAGTGAATTACGGGGGTCAAATTGCAATCGAGCAGGCCTGCGCGTTCGGCTGGAAGGAAGTCGGCCATTACGAGAATGCGGGCCGTGATCCCAGCCTCACGCAGCCGTGCGCCTTCTTCCACATTGCTGACCGCCAGCCAGCGAGCTCCCTCGCGAGTTAGAGTCCGCGAAACTTCCACCGCACCATGGCGATAGGCATCGGCCTTCACCACCGGCATAACCTCTACTTCCGGTCCGACTAACTCCCGAGCGGCTTTAAAGTTGTCAGCGATCTGCTGGAGAGATATCTCGACCCAGGAGCGTAAAGCAAAACCCATGCTTTCATGATCGCAAGGTGAGGAGTAAGTTGATACCGCCTATCGAGTCCCTCCCTAAGGAATATGTTCAATCTCGACGTCGCGCCAATGCTGTTGGAGGTATTCGGCAACGATCCGACGATGGCAGTGATCCGGCTTCTCCTCGCTGCAGAGCAAACAACCGCCATCCAAGAGTTCGCGGGGTGTGGTGATCTCGATTTGCCGCGCGCGCATCAAGTCTAGAAACTGCCGCTCATACAACTCCCAATCGCCGTTTTTTGACTTCTTGTACGGATCGAGGATATTGGCCGTGGGCGCGAGTTCGGGCAGGTGTACGTACTCGATGTTGCAAATTGTCTTCGTGAAATAGCTCAGATCGTCTCTTTTAGCGAAGCCCGCAAGCTGAGAAACGTTCTTCAGCCGGATATCGATCAAGCGCCTGACACCGGCATCTTTCAGGCGAGTGAAAAATGTCTCTGCCGATTTCTTCGTAAACCCGATCGTAAAGAGCTTCATCCGGTGGCACCCTTCACACTCGCACTTTCATCGCATTCGGCAATCTTATAAGCGATGCGATCCTCTTGTCTGGAGTACGCGTCGGCCAGCAGTTCTTCTCGGGCATGAAAAAGATCGCGTTCCGGCAAATTGACCATGCGCGCCAACCGGCTCAACGCGGCGTCGTGGCTCTCCAGGCGGCCGTCAGCTAGGATATGCGCGACCGAGACGCCAATCGCCGCCAGATGCCGTGCCACCAAAATCGTGCGGTGACA
>JANXQZ010000380.1 GCA_025353235.1 Bryobacterales bacterium | reverse complement strand
AATCCGGGGTGGTCCACGCGCTGGATCCGGATAGGAAAGGAGAGATCCTGTGGCAAACTCGGATTGGCAAGGGCGGCATACTTGGGGGAATTCAATGGGGTCCCGCTGCCGATGGCGAAACTGTGTATGTGGCGCTGTCCGACGTTGGTCTGATTCCGGCGGCGGAAGGAGTGATGCCGGATCCGAAGGTCGGCGGCGGGTTGTTCGCGATTCAAATCGCGACAGGCGAGAAGCTTTGGAGCGCGCTCCCGCAGGAAGGAGGTTGCCTGACGTCGCATTGCAGCCCGGCCCAATCGGCGGCAGTGACTGCCATTCCCGGAGTGGTCTTCTCTGGAGCGATGGACGGACACTTGCGTGCGTACTCAGCCAAGACAGGGGCCATCCTCTGGGACTATGACACTGCCCGCAAATTCGACACTGTGAACGGAGTTCCAGCGAATGGTGGATCGTTGGACGGGCCGGGACCTGCGGTGGCGGGCGGCTTGGTTGTGGTGAACTCCGGCTATGGCTATTTCAACGGGATGCCAGGGAACGTGCTGCTGGCGTTCGGTGTGGAATAGCTGACGTGCTTCGCGGCGGCCTTGTGAGAGTCGGCGTAGGCACCGGGCATTGCCGCATTTCTCACGCAAGATGAGCCTGAAGAAGAGATCCTGATCAACAGCATGAATCACCTTGCGAACCCAAGACAGAGAGCCAGGCCGAGACATCGTTTTGTGAAGGGATACGAACACCTGCAAGGCGCAACAACTCACTCGTGCGCTGGTGTTTCGCAAGGAAGCGCGTTTCAAAATCGGTATCGGCGCGACGTGTGTACCACTACTCCGCTGGTGCAGAGGTTTTCTCTCAGCTCTCTGGAGAGAGATTTCGGCGAGTGCTGTTAGGGATAGTGCATGAATACTATGGTGAACTTTTCAACGAGCTTCTAGAGCACGGTGCAAGAAGACCGAGGGCTATCAAGGCACAATCTAACACTGCGACCTTGGAACTAGAATGACCGTGTTGCACAAAGGACCCTTTGTGGAACGTCGGAGATTTACTCGTAAGGGATTTCCACCTCGACATAACTGCCCGGCGTGGCTGCGTCCACTGCGGCGGCGATTTCAGCCAACATCCGCCGTACAGGTCCCCAGCGTCCTACGGTTAAAACCACGAGCGCGATTTTGCGGCCTTCAAGGTTCTGCTGATACCTGATGCTTTTATCCGATGTCACATCACATCGAAACCAGCTGCTTCGGCGAAGTTGAGCAAATCGCCATTCTTCAATGCGGCCCAACCCCGCTCTCGTGCTTCCGCGACGGTGTGGCCGGTGAGCGCACGGGCGAGGCCACGTGGCGCATTGTTGTCGAGCAGAACCAGCACAATTTAAAAGCTGGGCGCGTTGTCGAGACTGTGAGCGGCAAAATGGAGTACGGCTTTGATCTCTTCGCGCGAAACCGGGTATTGCTCAATGATTTCGTCAATGGTCATGCCGTCTTCAAGGTTTTCGAAGACCAGTTTTACCGGCGTCCGCGAGTTGCGGAACGTCCACGCACCACTCACCTTGCCTGGGATGCTTTCCACGGCGCGGCATTGCGACCAATCCAGATTTGCCATGTTCTTACCCTCCTTCCATCGTAGCTTCTTACCACGGTTCTGCGGCCGCGTCACGCGCAAGGATGTCCAGGCCTGTGCTTGGGGTTGCGGCACGGTCGCAAAGGACCCAATTTGAAACACAACCCGCACTTTTAAGAGCAGCGAAGTGCACGGCAAAAACCTTACCAGGCCGGCTGTGTAGCCCGAGAGCGGGATATTGGAGCCACTGTGGGCACCAAAGTTGCTCCAGTACGTACGCGTCCTCTGGGGGTGGCACTCATTTCGTGGTGGACAACCTGACTATCAATGCTGTTCCGGAACCAGCCACGGGAGCACTGGCAGCAATTGTGCTGCTCGGAATTGTCTTCCTGCTTGGCTTTGTAAAGTCAAAAGCACAATCTGAGATCTCTGCGGGCAGGCGGCGCGGAGTTTTGGCGAGGTCCGGGTTGCCTCGCGTCGGTGCGACTGCGTCGGTCATGGTGCCTCGTTTTAACCTCGGACGGCAGGCGCGGCCACGCGTAGAACCCGCATCGTTAAAGAGTTTTAGCGAATCCCGACACTTACCTCTTGTGGAACTGGGAAAACATCGTTTTGCAAACGGCAGACGATTAGACTGACGGCGTGATCGCCGCGACCGCGCTGGAGCCCGGCCTCACGGTGGTCACGCGCAACGTGAAGGATTTCGCCGGGCTTGGCGTCGCTGTCCTCAACCCCTGGGACGTTGGATGAGCTAGCGACCGCATCCTTGTCACACCGGTGTAGCTAATAAAGAATCACGTGTCACAGGGCGTCTCGCGATTATACTTGTACCCAAGGAACTTTCTATGCGAGTTAGCGGAATTTTTCGATCCATAGCGAGGTGTCTGGGGCTCCTTCCGGTGCTGCTGCTGGCCCAATCTCCAACCCCATCCGAGGGCGATGCCTACCGGGGCGCGGCGGTGCTCGAAAAAGAAAGCTGCACGCAATGCCACGCCATCCGCGGACAAGGCGGAAAGACCGGGCCCGACCTCGGCACGCGCACTTCGCGCCAATACACTCCGGCCGTAATGGCGAGCGTGATGTGGAACCATGCGCCCGCCATGTGGTCAGCCATGAAGACCAAGGGAATTGCCACGCCCGCCATGGGCGACCAAGAAGCAGCCGACCTGTTCGCCTACTTCTACTCGGTCCGTTTTTTCGACAAGCCTGGCGAAGCGGAGCGCGGGAAGAGGCTGTTTGCTGCTAAGCATTGCGCCGAATGCCATTCCACGGGAGGAGAGGGCAAAGGCCCCGGCAACCCGGTCCAAAACTGGACTGCTATGGGCGATCCCGTGATCCTGGTGGAGCAGATGTGGAACCACTCCTCGCTGATGAAGCATGCGTTCGAGGCTAAGAAGCTTGGCTGGGTGAGCCTCTCGGGACAGGATCTGGTGGATCTCACCGCGTACCTGCAAGACCTGCCATCCATGCGCAAGAAGGCCAGCACGTTTTGGCTGTCGGGCCCGCAAGGAGGCGAGGTCCTGTTCCAGGAAAAAGGATGCGGCGCATGCCACACGGGCGCACTCGCGCTGGAAGGCAAGCTTGCAAACCAGACTCTCCCCGACATTGCAGCGGCGATGTGGAACCACGGGCCAAAGTTGACCACGGCACCCGCCATCAGCACCGACGAGATGCGTCAAATCGTGAGTTACGTGTGGGAGAAGCAGTATCTCGGTTCGGCTGGCAGCTCGGACCGGGGCGGACAAGTGTTCAAGGCGAAACACTGCGCCACCTGTCACACGGGTGATGGAGGAGCGCCTCACCTGCGGGACAACGCGAAGACGTATTCTCCGGTGACGATGGTGGCGGTCCTGTGGAAGCACGGGCCCGCGATGCTCGAACGCATGCAGGAGAGGAAGATGCCTTGGCCGAGGCTTACTCCAGCCGAGCTATCTGACTTGGTCGCGTACCTGAATACGAAGCCGTAACCGAGTGGACAGAGTTACAGAACTGTACGAGCATCTTTGGTCGGTGCATGGGGACGACTATGCCGAGCTGGACCGAAGCTTGGCCCCGCGCTCTCCCGCGATGCTTTACGATGTCGCTGCAGGGTTGGGCTTGTCCGCCGACTCTGCCGTTCTCGATCTTGGATCCGGGCGCGGCAACCATTCTCTGGAATTGGCGCGGAGGTTTGGTTGCCGGGTTTATGGGCTCGACTTAGCCCTGAGCCCGCTAGTCCGCGCGGAGTCACATCCACGAGTTGCGCAGGTAAACGCGTCCGCACTCGAATTGCCTTTCAAGTCCGGCTGTTTCGATCTCGTCTGGTGCCGGGACATGCTCGTGCATGTTACCGATCTCAAGCAGGTGTTCCTGGAGTGCAAGCGGGTGCTTAAGCCCGGGGGTCGCATGCTGATCTTCGCCACTTGGGCGACGGAGTTGATGGAGCCTGCGGAAGCGGATCGGCTTTACCAGGCGCTCGCAATCGTGGCTCGCAATCTATCGCCGGAGTATTTCCAGGGTGCGGTGGAGCAGGCCGGTCTTCACACTTATTCCGTCGAGCGCATAGGAAGCGAGCTGATCGAATACTACGAAGAGACGGATGGGCGGGTGTCTCGCGAGCTTCTGCGAATCGCCAGGATGCGCCGCGCGGGTGCTCGATTCAAGGGCTTGCGATACGAGAGCGCGTCCGCCGTGTATCACTGGCTGGTGTACCTGCTTCTTGGCAAGCTCGAATCCGTGGTCATCACCTTGAGAAAGTAAGAGACTTTTCTTCCTGTGATCGCACTACCGCATTAATGAATGCTGCGACCACGGCGCAATGGGAATCGGTGAAGAACGTTCTAGTCGGCGAGAGTCCACGCATGCGACAGATCACGGCCCTCACCCAAAAGTTGGGCAAGACCCAGTGCCCCGTCCTGCTGCTGGGCGAGACTGGGACCGGCAAAGAAGTGGTAGCGCGGTCCATCCATTCGGTCCGCGATGAGGGACCGTTCGTTACCATCGATTGCGCGTCGCTGGTTGGGCCGCTCATGGAAAGCGAGCTGTTCGGCCACGTGAAAGGGTCGTTCACCGGCGCGGTCGGGACCAAAATCGGGCTGATCGAATCGGCCAACGGTGGCACAGCCTTCTTTGACGAAATCGGGGAACTTCCGTTGGATATGCAGTCCAAACTCCTGCGAGTGCTTCAAGAGAAGGAGTTTCGCCCAGTCGGTTCTCTGGCTCATCGGCGCTCGGATTTTCGCGTGATCGCGGCCACGAATCGGGACCTTGCGCGAGAAGCGGAGAAGGGAACGTTCCGGAGCGACTTGTATTATCGGCTGAGCGTCGTCAATATCCGCTTGGTTCCGTTGCGCGAGCGCAAGGACGATATCCCTCTTCTGATCGAGCACTTCCTGGCTCGCCACGGTCGCAACTACAGCCTGACGGCGGAGACCTTGGAAGCGATGATGTCGTACGACTGGCCGGGCAATGTGCGCGAGCTGGAGAACTGCATCCTGCACATGGTGGCGCTCAACTCAGGGCCTCTGCTCCATACGCTGGAGTTGCCGTCGATGGTGCAGAACCACGTTCGGCAGCAGCGCTCGTCGCTCGTGTTCGCGGCGGCTGGCGCTGGAGGCTCAACCATGGCCTCGATCCCGCCTGCATTCGCGCCTCTTTCGTTTACCGGCGAACCGTCCGCGCCGGTGCCGCTGACTCAGCTCGAGAGGCGCGCCATCATGGAAGCTCTGAACTACACCAAAGGCGACCGGGGCGTCGCGGCTCAGATGCTGGGCATCGGCCGGACCACGCTGTATCGAAAGATCAAAGAATATCAGTTGGAACCCGCCGCTTCCTGATCAGCGGGTGGGTAACCCGAGAGGTCACGCTAAAGTGGGGAAGTGGAACAGCTCGCAATCGCCTGGGAACCGGTTCGCAAATCGTACACTGTCGCCGAGCTGAACGCCTCCATTCGAAACATGCTCGGACGCGAGTTCGACGATGTTTGGGTGGCAGGTGAAATTTCCGGGTGCCGCACAGTCTCGAGCGGGCACTGCTACTTTACTCTCAAAGACCAATCCTCGCAACTGCGCTGCGCATGTTACCGCACGGCGCTCCGCTATCTCAAGGTCAAGCCGCAAGACGGAATGTCGGTGCTTGCGCGCGGACACATCGATGTCTACGAAGCGCGCGGCGAGTATCAACTCCTGGTGGAGGCGATCGAACCGCAAGGGCACGGAGCCCTCCAATTTGCCTTTGAACAGCTGAAGAAGAAGCTGGCCGCTGAAGGGCTCTTCGAAGCATCCCGCAAGCGCCCGCTCCCCAAGCTTCCGAGCCGCATCGGGGTGGTTACGTCGCCAACCGGCGCGGTGATTCAGGACATGGTTCACATCCTCTCCCGCCGATTCCCCGGCATTCTTCTGCGGCTCTATCCAACGGTGGTACAAGGAGAGGGCGCGATTGAATCCGTCTGCCGTGCCATCGGTTATTTCAGCCGGTCGAATTGGGCGCAAGTCGTCATCATCGCCAGGGGCGGGGGTTCGCTCGAGGACCTCTGGACCTTCAATGAGGAGGCAGTTGCGCGGGCCATTGCCGCCTGCTCCATCCCAACCATCTCCGCGATTGGCCACGAGACCGATTTCACGATCGCCGATTTCGTAGCTGATTTGCGGGCACCTACGCCCTCGGCTGCCGCAGAACTCGTCATCTGCACACGGCAGGAGTTGCTCGATGGCCTGGGCGGGGTTAATCACAAACTTCTGCAGTCGATTCGCTATCGAATTGCTATGTGCGCGCGCAAGTTGCACCAGCAGGGAGTAGAACGCGCCACCGCCGTCTTGCACAGAAAGGTGGGGCGTGCGCTCCAACGCGTCGACGAGCTCGAATTCAGCCTGCGAGACCGCCTAAGAGCTTTGGTGCGGGACAAGTTGAGACGCCTTCAGGGCGATACGGCGCGGCTGAAAAATCTCGATTTGCGGCTGCCGAGGGCGTAGGTGCCCGCAAATCAGCTACGA
>JANXQZ010000363.1 GCA_025353235.1 Bryobacterales bacterium | reverse complement strand
TTTTTCGCCATCAGGTAGCTTGACGGTACTGTGTGCGACTGTTGACGGTGTGCTTGGCGGCTTGAAATCTGATCGAATGGAAGATTGTGGATTGCGCATCGCGGTGATGACCTCCTCGGGGACATTTGCCTTTGAGAGACGAATGAGTTCAGGCGTGGAGAGATCAAAAGCGGTCTGCGAATTTCGAATTTGGCTGATGATGAGGCTGGATGTGAGCTTAGCTTTTACCATCTCGACGATTTGGTCATTTGTCAGAGCGGCTTGGCCGCATACCGCCACCGCCAAGATTAGAACATACGCGAATGCTAGGCTGAATCGACGAACTATCGACATTAATAGTATCCTTTTGGAGATCGATTGTTTATACACCAGGGAAAGATATGTTGTCAAGTTCCAAGGAGCGCCGTTAGTACTACCCGCAAAATATTTGTTCACACTCGTTCACACTGTCAAATGGCGTAAGTGTAGGCCGAACCGTAAGCAAGCCCTAATATCCGACGTGGTCTTCATGGAACACACGCGGAGGGCTGATTGCAACGACCACTCAATTCGTAATCGGTTCGGCCGTCTATGCTGGGCAGCAATAGCGAATTCCTCAACTCTGCACGAACTCTCACTCTGCCCACGCATGGGTAGCGTTGATTGAAGCCCGCTAAATCAGTTGCTCAGGAGCTGAGGCAATGTCCCACGGGCGAGAGTAGGCTGGCGACTGAGCCAAGGACAGATCCAATCGTCTTCGCCACGGTAATGATAGTGGTGTCCGGATTCGGTGGTTCCTGGTCTGTTCTAATTTGATTTTCAGCTTGGAACCAGTCCACATCAGGCGATCCGAAAGGACAGCCCCGAGCTTGCCAGAGTTGGTACGCGAGGAACCGGAGCCGTTCGTATTCGGGAGGGACTGATTGAGGGCGTGGATTCCGTTGTACAGCGTCATTGTGTTCCATGCCATCATTTTCCATCACCTGGTTTCCTCAAGCGGAATTATGGCCAGAGCAAAACGCGTGTGTTTCGATGATGTAGTGTAGAGGTCTATGCTAATCCTGATTATCCTTTTGATTCTGCTATGCGGCGGAGGATTCTTCGGCTTCAACCGCTACGGCTCACGTGGCGGTATTGGAATCGGTGGGATCATTTTGCTGATCCTTCTTCTTTGGCTATTCTTAGGCGGGGGCCTGGCCAATCTTCGAATGTAATTTAGGACTCTAGGCGGTTCCTTATCTCCAACCAGTGACCTCGATAGGCGCTGCCGTCTAGATTTTACGGCGATTCCGGTCTGGCAAGGGTTACTGAAGGAAGTTTATGGGGCCTTTGGCGTATTTCATAACTCCGGCGGCGCTCGCTCTGCTGGGCTCATCATAGGCCGGAATCATCTAGAATCCAGATGGCACGGCTTATCAACGTTGTCGGCGGTAGATTTGGATTCGGATGTAAGTGGATGAACAGCCACAATCTACCTCAGGGCATACGCCTATTAACAACTATCTCCTGCCCTGGAAAAGTTAGCGCTTAATCTTGCCTTGACAAAGAACTCGGCTCGCCGTAGTTTCATAGATGGCAGCATCGGCACGATGCGTAACTTATCGTGACGATCTGTACGCGGCATCCTCGCTGCGGTTCACGCTGCTAGGACGGCACTACCGCGGTTATTTTATGCAGAGCTAGCATCATGGAACAAATCGGACGATCGTGTGGGTCTCGCCGCGATAGAACACCTTCAGGAAGGTTACGCCTTCGACATACTCCACAGTCCCGGGATTCGAGCCGTAGTTCATGAAACTACGTCTGCCCGCTCCGCAGCGGCGATCATGCGATGTTCTCCGGGCCCCCGTTTCAAGATAGTAAGCCAAACGGATTGCTGAAAAAGGGACCCATGGTTGCTCGGGATACTCAAACGCGTTGTCGGCTATGTTCCGATCGGATCAAACGCTGTTGTTTGGACAACTCGCGGGGCAGCTGTTCGGAAATTCCGGCGGAAACCAACAGCGTCGGTGTTGAATTCACTGCTCGCGTCCGCCGGCCCGGCGTAATCTCGCAAGTGTTTAGCGGGCGGCAATTTTCCCGGCTTAAGTTCGATTCTTGGCGGAGGAGGTCAACGGCAAGTCTCTGCCCATGACGCGGCTCAGGTGCCTGCGCAAGAGATCAAGGACCTGGCAGCGCACGTGGCAAAGCACGATCGTCCGTTATAGACCGGCTTAGCGAGATTTATGCCCAGCATCCGGCCATTGTCAGACGTTAGGAAGCGCCGCTTATCCGTCGCATTGGCCAAACTCGCACAACGATCTCAGACGGCCTAGTCGAGCCGAAGGGGCACATCCAACTCGCCGAATTGGCCCCAACGCACACGTCCACTTTCAACCATCTTACAGTCGCGTTTGTAGATTAGTGCTTCTCGTGGGCTCCGAGAAGGAGCGAGGTAGCCCACGCACTCCCTTCATCCTTAATGCGGCCCTTCACTCAAGCGGCGCGGTATCTGAGCGGAGCCGAGAAGAAAAACGATCCGGGCCGTGTGTACTTCGAAGCCGCTCCCAAAGCGGGGCGAAGGGTGGTCGGCGGGGCGGTTTACCCCCGGACGGACAAGGTCATCGGCGCAAAAGTTCACAAGGGTTGGCGAGGACTATTGATGGGCGGGGTGTGTTTCAAAGGGGCTTGGCTTTTAACAGGAAGTGTAAAAAAGAAGGTTGCTCCTTTGCCAACTTGCGACTCCGCCCAGATCCGGCCCCCTTGCGCCTTCACGATCCGCTGACAAATTGCGAGGCCAACGCCCGTCCCGGGATATTCTTCGGAGGTGTGTAAGCGTTTGAACGGTGCGAAGACGGTTGATGCATACTGAGGGTCAAAACCGATCCCGTTGTCGCGTACGGCGATGACCCATTCGGCACCTTTTTGTTCGGCGCTGATATGCACTTTTGATGGTAGGCCCGGCTTTCGATACTTAAGGGCATTTCCTACCAAGTTTTGAAACAGCCTGACCATCTGCCCGCGATCTACCGGTAGGGTCGGCATAGGGTCGTGAGTGACGCTCGCGCTACTATCTCTAATGGCTTGATCAAGGTGTGTAAGCGCGGCCTCAAGATCCTCGTCGAGAGCAATCGAGGACGGCCGCTCTTCTTCTGTAGCGGCGCGCGCGTATGCCAGCAAATCCCGGACGAGTGCGCTCATGCGGGCTGCCGCACTCACGATGAAGCCGAGAAACTGGTCCCCATCCGCACCCAACTGGCCGCCGTACTTTTTGGTAAGAAGTTGAGCGTATGAACCCATCGTCCGTAATGGCTCCTGTAAGTCGTGGCTGGCGACATATGCAAATTGCTCCAGCGCGGTATTCGACTCCGTTAAAGAATCCTGTAACTGCTTGCGCGCAGTTTCATCACTCATGATCTTTGCGTAGCCGATGAGAACGCCTTGCTCATTGCGGAGAGCGTTCATAAAGCCATTGGCGAAGAACTCGGTTCCGTCCTTCTTGCGGTGCCATCGAATGTCGGTCGCGCATCCGGTCTGCTCGGCTTTTCGCATCTCTGATTCACACGCTTCAACGGCTTTATCATGAGGGGTGAAAATCACGCTGGCGTGACATCCGATCCATTCTCTTTCGGAGTAGCCAAGGAGGTGTTCTACGCCAGCGTTCCAGGATGTAATGATGCCTTCCAGGTCCAGCATGAACATCGCATAATTGCGCATTTCAAGTACTTGCATCCGGTAAAGATCGGCGGCGGCGGAAGCGGTCGGTGCATGTGACCTGTTCGAGTCTTTTTCATCCATGATCGACTCTAGACTAGCATTTACCCCACCCTTGGCATCTATATCGGACTCTCCGCAGGATAATTGGACAGAGTCCACGGTATCTGCTTCTGAACGCGGCCAGCTGCGGCAAAGAAACGCGGGTTGGTCGAAATGTTCGAAACCGGCGGAAGCAGAACCGCCGGCAGTCCCACGCTCCTGCTTGTGGCGCTCTGCCACCCAACCTGCGCGCTCAGCAATGGCGGCAGGCAAGCCGCTGGTTGGTCACGCCGTGAACGTGGTGTTCATCGGAAGCTGCACTAACTCCAGAATTTCC
>JANXQZ010000339.1 GCA_025353235.1 Bryobacterales bacterium | reverse complement strand
AACTGAGATTGATGCCGCCAGCGGCGTTGGTGAACACCATCGAGCGTACCCCAATTCCCGCAAGCACGCGCACTCCGTACGTCACCTGCGAGGCCGAGTAACCCTCATAGAGATGATTGCGGCCAGCCATCACCGCAAGCTCCAGCCCGTCCAGCTTTCCGAGCACTAGCTTGCCCGCGTGTCCGATGGCCGTAGAGGGCGGCCAGTTCGGGATGGCAGTGTAGGGGATCTCGATTGCGTCAGTCAACTCGCGCGCGAAGTCCCCCAGGCCGCTGCCTAGCACGACGCCGATCTGCGGGGCTGCCTCAGTCTGAGAACGAATGAAGCTGACGGCGGCTTGCATTTAGAGGAGCATCCCCGCGATGCATGCGGTCATGAAATTGGCTAGCGTGCCCGCGAGCACGGCTTTGATCCCGAGCCTGGCGACGTCGGACTTGCGGGTGGGTGCGAGGGCTCCGATGCCGCCGATCTGAATGGCGATGGAGCTGAGGTTGGCAAAGCCGCAGAGTGCATAAGTAGCGATCACGAACGAGCGCGGATCGAGCTGCGGCTGGAGAGGTCCAAGCGATTGAAACGCGATGAACTCATTGAGCACCAGTCGCGTGCCGAGCAGGCTTCCGATGGTGGCGCAATCGTTGTAGCGAACTCCCAGCAGCCACGCGACAGGGGCGAAGAGCTTTCCGAAAATCTCTTGCAGGGAGATGTGGAAGATGGAACCGAGTATTCCGTTTGCCATTGCGATGAGGGCCAGGAATGCTATGAGCATGGCTCCGATGTTGAGCGCTAGGTGGAGTCCATCGCCCGCCCCGCGCGCGGCAGCGTCGATGATGTTGACGCCGGGTTTCTCGACGACGATTTTCACGTCTCCCGATGTTGCGGGCACATCCACTTCCGGCTTGAGAATCTTAGCAAGCATGATGGTGGCTGGAGCGGTCATGATCACGGCGGTGAGCAGGTGCTTGGCATCCACATGCGCCATCAGAACGTAAGCGCCCATCACGGCTCCGGACACATGCGCCATGCCGCTGACCATGATGGTGAACAGCTCGGACTCGGTCAGGCCGGCGAGGAAAGGCTTGATGGTGAGCGGGGCTTCGGTCTGGCCCATGAAGATGCTGGCGGCCACGCTGGTGGACTCGGCCCCGCTCGCGCCCATGACGCGCTGCATCACAACAGCCATGCCTTTAACGAGCACCTGCATGACGCCCAGGTAGTAGAGGATGGAAAAAAAGCTAGCGATAAAGATGACGATGGGGAGCACTTGGAAAGCAAAGATTACGCCGAATTGGGCGTTGGATCCAAGCGCGTCTCCAAAGACGAAACGGCTGCCGGCTTCGGAGAAGTGCAGCATGGCGGTGACGCCTTGGCTAGCCTTGTCGAAGATTTTGCCGAAGCTGGTCTTGAGGACGAGGAAGGCGAAGAGAAATTGGAGGCCAAGACCCCAGAACACAACGCGCGGGCGGATCGATTTCTTGTGGGTGGAGAGCAGGAAGCAAACGATCAGAATAGCGGCCAGCCCGAGTGTACCGGTGAATCTCTCCATGTGGGGTTCTTAAAGGGTACCGCAGATGGCGGGTTGGATCGGCTAAGGTGAACTAAGTCACCGTGATAAACTGCTAGTTCCATGAAAGTAGCGACAAGGCTGAACAAGGCGTACCGACTTACGATGCTTTGATGTGGCCTGCACTTCCTGGCGACCAAAGCTCTGGGCGGTTCTGCTAGCCACGAAGAATTGCTCGAAAAATTGATAGAAATGCAGGCGATTCCCGAATCGGTGCAGAACGTCATGCACACTCAGCGCCAGACGAAGCTGAGTTACAACCTTGCATGGGCGAAGACCTACCTTGGAAAGGGTGGCGCATTGGAGAACACTTCTTATGGCGTCTGGGCCATCACGGAAAAGGGAAGATCTCTTTCCGAGCAGGACGTGAAGCAGATTCCATCAGAGGTCCGAAAGCGTTACAGACTGGATAAGGCACCAGCAGTTAAGGCCACGGATGAGCAGCCCTTGGAGTCGGATTCGAAAGACTGGAAGGACGACCTCCTCAGTGCAATTGCAACGATCAAACCGGATGCCTTCGAGCGGTTGGCTCAACGTATTCTTCGCGAGTCCGGATTCGTCAAGGTGGAGGTAACGGGACGAAGCGGCGATGGCGGTATCGATGGCGTTGGCGTGCTTAGAATGTCGCTCCTTTCATTCCAGGTTTATTATCAATGCAAGAAGTACAAAGGAAGTGTCTCCGCCGGGGCCATCCGTGATTTTAGAGGGGCGATGGTTGGGCGAACAGATAAGGGTCTATTTGTCACGACTGGCACCTTCACAGCTGACGCCAAGAGGGAGGCCACCCGCGACGGTGCCCCGGCAATAGATTTGGTAGACGGAGACCAGCTTTGTGATTTGCTCAAAAGCTTAAAATTAGGTGTTGCGACTCGCATGGTTGAAGCCGTGGAAATCGACGCTGAGTGGTTCTTGAGAATCTAGCCGACTCAGAGCTCTGCAGCCAACCCCACGTGGTTCTTTCAATCCAGCGTTCGACAGCTTCGTAAAACTTACGGGCTTCGGCAAGTATCTCTTTGGCCTCAGTATCGGTAGCCGCGAAGGCGTAATCAATAATGTTTCGCTTGCGGCGGCAAGTCTCGAAATAGTCAAGCGATCTGCTTGCACTAGCCCCAAGAGTGTCACGAGCGATCTCGAAAGTCAAACGATGGTGCCCTGGCCCACTTGCCACTCGATACCCTGAACAGGCGATCGCCATTTTTGAGGTCTGGAGAGCCGCATTGTAGGCGGTGGCGAATCGCCGGTCTGTGGACAAAACCTCAATAGCCGCGTCAGCGAGGTCTCGCGCGATCAGCGAACGCAACGCCAGCAACTCCTGTTTGCTGGTCTGGTGCCGCTGCACCTTACGCTGCGCGAGTAGCTCTTTCCAACTCATCCTTGGAACCCTTCAATAGAATCAATTGACCTTTGAGAACAGACAACAGGAAGTGATCCCTTCGGCGCGCTTTCTCATTAAATTCTTCATCGGAGTAGCGGATGATATTGATCTCGCGGCTGAACTTCCGCTCCAAGCGGCGGAGAGTTGGAAGCAGGTCAGCTGTCCCTATTCGCCCAACAATCATCAGATCGACATCGCTCTCCCCATGTTCTTCACAACGGGCGACCGATCCATAGATCATCGCCCAAGTCACCTCTTTCTGAAAACGGCGGATTTCGGTTTGCAGTGCTGGTACGATCCCAGCTGTTTTGATGAAAAGCAGATGGATCTCCGCAAACACAGGCGAGCTCCTCTGAGCTTTGAAATAGGTGCGGCGACCATCCTGCTTGCGTTCCAGAATGCCGCCTTCGGTGAGAGAAGCTAGTTCACGTTGCAGGCTCGAAGGAGAAGTGTCCAGATGAGAGGCAAGTTCGCTCAGATACCACCACCGTTCCGGCTGTACGAAAAGCGCGGCAAGGATGTGTTGGCGTACCGCCGGAAACAGGGCATCCAGAATAGGCGACTTACGCATCCTGCGTATATAATTATGCAAATCACGTAAGTTGTCAACCTGTGCCTGCGTTTTCGGGAGCAGTTCTCGGCTTTCTCCGGTAGTGTTTGCTCTACTTCCTCCCCTTCGCAAGACATTCCCCAACCGCTGAACGATTTGCGGCTTGCACGACGGTATGAGACCTTTGAAGGAGCGATTCGTGTTTATGTTGACGAAGGAGAAATAGCGGCATTGTCCTCTTGCCTTGATCTCGCGCGACGCTCCCTTGCAATTGGGCTGCTCGGCCTGTTCAGCGCTCTTTCCATCGCTCCCGTCTTCTCGTCCGACCCTCAATCCAGTCTTCCAGCTTGTTGCCGTCGCGACGGAAAGCATCACTGCAGCATGATGCAAATGGACGAGCCTTCCACGCCAACCTCGGGCTTCACGACGGCAGCACCGAAATGCCCGCTGTTTCCAAAGTCCGCTCCAGTGGCCTCCGGGATTCAGCTCTATTTTTTCGCGACGCGGGCATTCAGTACAAGCGTCGTCAACCAACCGACGGCCCCTGCGCAGGCCGAATTCGAGCATCGCGTTCTCTCGGCGCGTGCGCACCCCGAGCGCGGCCCTCCCTCTTTTACCTCTCGCGGATAAGGCGCACACCTCCTCGCGGCGTCGCGATCACCTCGTCACCGAATGCCGGGCGAGTACTCAGGCGCTCTGGCCATTCCTCCCTAGGAGTCCAACTGTATGACGAAGTATAAATTCACGGGATTTGCTCTTTTCATTCCATTGATTCTGCTAGTCACCCCCGCGTTCGCAACGATTTTCGGCACCGTTCGCGGGATCGTTCATGACCCGGATCATCGCCCTGTTCCCGATGCGCAAGTTGCGGTGCGGGCCCTGTCATCCGACTACAAACAAATCGGCAAGACCGACGACCATGGGGAGTTTCAGTTCTCCGCAGTACCTCTCGGCGAGTACCGAGTTTCTGCAACGCGCGAGGGATTTGAAGCGGTGGAGCAATCGGTGCTGGTCACCTCCGGGAGTGCACCCGTTCTTCACTTTCAGTTCCGCCTTTCCACGGCTACCGAATCAGTGCAGGTAAATGAGCAACCGCTATCGGTTAACACAGAATCCTCCACGCCAACCACGGTTATCTCCCGCACTGACGTGGATAGAACGCCCGGCGCAGACCAAACGAATAGCTTGCGGATGATCACCAGCTTCGTGCCAGGGGCTTATCTCACGCATGACCTATTGCACATCCGGGGCGGTCACCAAGTTTCGTGGCTGATCGATGGCGTCCCGGTACCGAACACGAGCATTGCGAGCAACGTTGGCGTCCAGTTCAATCCAAAGGACATCGACTATCTTGAAGTCCAGCGCGGGAGCTACTCGGCGGAATATGGCGATCGCACTTACGGAGTGTTTAACATCGTACCTCGCAGCGGATTTGAGCGGAACAACGAGGGGGAGCTCGCCGCTACGTTCGGAAGTTTTAAGCAGACGAACGACCATTTCACACTGGGGAGCCACACGGAACGTTTTGCGTATTATGTTGGCCTGAACGGAAATCGCAGCGATTTCGGTCTAGCGACTCCGAACTCAGCCGTCATTCACGACCGTGACGACGGCTTGGGGGGCTTCGGTTCCCTGATCTACAACCGATCCACGAAGGATCAGTTTCGTCTCGTTGCCGCCCTTCGCAGAGATGACTATCAGATTCCGAACAGCGCAGACGATCAAGCTAAAGGAGTCCGCGATCTCGATCAGGAACGAGATGCACTGGTCAACCTTTCCTGGGTGCATGCGGCCCGGCCCGGTTTGTTGCTCACA
>JANXQZ010000315.1 GCA_025353235.1 Bryobacterales bacterium | reverse complement strand
CTCGCAACAGGAGCAGCAGGATATCGGGATTTTTAACAGCCTGCCTTATCCCATTTATCCGCAGTTCCGCAAGAAGCCCGGAGCAAGCTGGTCATGGAATTTGGTGAACGTGATCTCACCGCGTGCCACCAACGAATTTATCTTCGCCTACAACCATCTGACTCAGGTCGTGGACGTAGTGCCTGGAACCAACAAGAGCAGTTACGATCGTACGTCGCTCGGCTTTCAGTTCCAGGAACTGTTTCCCGATCAGAATGTTCGAAACCGCTTCCCGAGCTATAGCTGCGGGATCGGCTCTTGCAACTTCTCGCCGTTCCAAGCCAACTGGCGCAGCGAAGGCAAGACCTATGCCTGGACCGACAACCTAACGTTCAATCGGGGAGCGCACACCTTCAAGACCGGTGTCTATTTTAATTGGAACGACAACGGCCAGCAGCCTGGCTGGAGCGACGCGCTCAACATCAACTTCGGACCGAACGCCAGCAATCCGAACGACAGCGGAAATCAGTTCGCCAACATGCTGCTGGGCAACTATACGAGCGTCTCGCAGACCAAGGGTATCTTCTTCGGCGCTTTCCGCTTCTTCTCAACCGAAGCATTCGTGCAGGATAGCTGGAAGGTGAACCGGAAGCTCACGGTGGAGTACGGAGTCCGCTGGGCATATGAAGGTCCCACCTACACGCGGGGCAGTTACCTGCAGTATTACTTTGATCCGAGCCTGTATGACCGCAGCCAATCTGTGAGGATCAATACAGCTCCGGGCATTACCAACGGCACGCTGATCGCAGGTTCCGGCAACCCTTATAACGGCTTGGTGCAAGAGGGTTCCAAGGGCTTGCCGCTAGGTGGAGTCCAGCATCGGTTCAACAATTGGGCGCCTCGGCTGGGCCTTTCATACGATCCGTTCGGCGACGGCAAGACAGCCATCCGAGCAGGGGCTGGCGTTTTCTATGAGCGAATTCAACAGAACGTCTACAATTTTGGCGGGCTGGGCAATCCTCCGCTGGTTTCCACGCCGACGCTGTACGGCGGCAATCTGGATGGGCTGTCGTCTTCGCTTGTGTCGAGCGGCACCATCGCGCCAGTATCGGTGAACGCAGTTGACAGGAAGGGACAGATCCCGACGGTCTACTCGTGGTCGTTCGATGTTCAGCGCGAATTAGGTGCGAAGACCTCGCTGGATATTGGCTACGTTGGAAACCAGGGCCGTCACTTGCAATACAACCGCGACTTGGGGCAGTTGCCGCTGAACACCACAACCACCCCGGGAACCACCATTCTGAGCAGCGTCAACTTCACGAACAATGCGATCCGGCCGTTCCCTGGCTTCACGGGTGTAAACTTCACGGAGTTCGGCGCCACCAGCAACTACAACGCGCTGCAGACTCGCCTGTC
>JANXQZ010000271.1 GCA_025353235.1 Bryobacterales bacterium | reverse complement strand
ATGGCGCTATCGTCTAACGGTTAGGACAGAGCCCTCTCAAGGCTTAAATACGGGTTCGATTCCCGTTAGCGCTACCATGTTTTCATAGACTTACGGGCACCGAGTTGCCATGAGTTGCCACGCGCAACGCTCCACAGGAATTCATTGGATCAGTCCTTCGGGGTTCTCCTGCGCATTCCGCCCCTGAAACGCCTCCCACCGCCGCGCTGCCTCGTCGTCCTGCCCGCGTATCGCGTGTGAGTACACCTCCGCCGTTACCCGGACGGAAGAATGCCCGAGCCGTTCGGACACCACCGGCAGCGACATTCCTGCCGCCAAAAGATGCGACCCGTGAGTGTGGCGCAGCGTGTGAAGGCTGACGCCCTTTGGAAGCTTCAGGCGACGGCACAGGGCGGACACAGATGCCGACACGGAATCCGGCTTCAGCGGTGACCCGTTGGGGTTCGCGAATATCAAGTCCAGATCGGCGCGGTAGTCGGGACCGAACTGGTGGCGAAACTCATTCTGACGCTGGCGATGCGCTTCCAAGGCTGCTACGGTCGAGGACGGCAAGCTAACCCGCCGTTCGCTGTCCTCTGTCTTCGTGCACTTGAACTCCAGCTTTTGTCTGGTCTGGGTCAGGGATCGGGTGATCAAAACCCGACCTTCGTCAAATTCGGACCACCTGAGCGCCAAGATCTCACCGCGACGAGCACCCGTCCCAGCGAGCACCTTCAGAAACGTGCCGAGGCACCACGGCTCCGTCGCTGCGGCGAAGAGCGTTCTTTGCTGCTCTGGCGTGAGGGCGAAACCGCGTCGCTTCTTCGGGATCGGCGGCTCGCTGGCCGAAACTGGGTTCATGGTGACCAGCCCCCACTTGGTCGCGCGTGCGAAAGCGCTCGAAACGATTCCTGCGATGTTGCGGACGGTTTTGGCTGACAGCGGGCGCGCTTGTTTGGTGCGCCTGTGGTGGCCGCCGCTCTTCAGTAGCCGCTTCCATTCGCGTCCGAGCTGAATTGCCGTAATCTCAGGAAGCGCCATCTTCAAGAGATCGGGGTCGAGGTACGCCGCCTGTTCGTGATAGCGTTCGATGGTTTTGGGGGCCAGGTTCTCATCAACGTGCTGGGAGAAGAACTCGTGCAGAAGCATCGACAGCGTCTTTGGGACGGCGATGTTGACGCCCACCTTCGATAGCTCGCGCTTCTGTTGCTCCTCGATCCTTCTTGCCGCTTCGGCGTCCTCGGCCTTGCGCTTCGTGGCAAAACCGGAAGCAGAAATCCGATCCCGCTTCTCGCGGGTAGAGCCCGGACCGTCGAATTGGTAATACCAGACAATCTGGCCGGTACGGTTTTTGCGTTTGCGAGCTGACATTCAGTTGACAGTTACCTCTGTTGGCGGCACAAGTCCAGTTCGATCCCGTGTGCCGCAGGTGCGCTCCCAATCCTCGTAGGCATGGCGTGTGACGATCCAACGCCGACCAAGCCTAATGCCTGGCAAGATCCCTCGGTCAAGCATTTCGTAGACAGCCAGACGACCGATATTCAAGCGTTTTGCAATCTCCGGAACGGTGATCCGCCCACACGTCAACTTTCCTTCGGACGACTCAACTTTGATGATCGGATTGGGCACGTCGTTTTCAAGAAGCTAGTTCGTAGCCGCTAACATCTCCTGGCTGAAAGGGTGCTCCGGTCGGACGTTGCCCCTTCCGTCGTCCACCTGTGTTCCGAATTGGGCACATCTCCTACCAGCGTGAAGTTGTCCTCGGCCACCATGAATATTCACCAGGCAGCAGCCTCTTCAGAAGCCTGCGGCTTTACTCCCCGGGGTCGGGCAGAGTTCTCGAGGATCAACCTCTCGCCCGGCTTGTCAGCCGCAGTATGTCAAATGCCTGATCGATCAGAGCCAGCGTGGCCTTTTGGATTTCTTAAACTCTGGCGCAGCAGACCATCCTGCTAACCGGTGCCAGGCAGCCGAATCTTGTCGAAGAACTCCTGGGTGATGGGCCCTTCTAGCTTGTCCATGTACATCGTCTCAGTGCGCGATTCCATTGGCCGTGCCGGGCCTGAAACTTCTTACACCAGCTGCCCCCGGGCGGCCAGCTCGGTCTGGTCGGAGGTGAGCACAAGCGTCACCGAATCTGCGGCCGACAGCCACGGCTATCGGCGTAAGCTAACGGCAGGACGGCAGCCGACTGAAACCTATGGGTATCAAGCTTCCGCAAGGGTTCGTTGTTTTCTGCAAAATAAAAGCCGCCTGTTTCGGGGCGGCTATTCATATAATGTCTTGGAGTTAGTTTTGCGAAACGCGAGCCAGGACTGCGTAGGCCGCGCGCCCAGATCAGTGGATGTTCGCGTCGCGCGACAACTCAGGTATCAACCCACATAACGTTGCGCGTAGCCGTTCAAGCTCAAGTTGACGCACGAGGGAAAGACGACCGTCCCTTTCACTCAGGGCGCGTGCTTCAGCCTCCTTGATGGCCTGTGCGGCAACGCTCACAAGCATTGATCGATCCATTACGGACACCAGGTTGACAGGTCCGCTTGTTCCATCGCAAAGAATGCCGACTCGCATTGGAATTACCTCTCCAGACTGTTCGTATCAGGAAAATCGGAATTGCCGCGGAGTTTATCATTAAAATGACTTAACCAAACGCGTGCGTACTTACCGCTCTGTCCCGTACAGTGAGCTCGGGTCGGATCTGGCTTCTGAGCGTCGGCGATGGGACGCTTTGTGATAACGCAAGTCCTTAAGTTGGCAGTAAGAGTGGCAACTTCTTGGGCATATATGAATGGTGCGTAACGCTCGAAATTCGTTTGATCCTTCAGCGCCGCAGCAGCATTCGGCGGGAGCACTTCGATTAACCTCCGCACTTTCTCGATCAGGTGACGCGTGTCCGTACCCAAGTGCGCGGCAATTTCTGCCCAAGTGTGGCCGTTCCGGGCCATTTCAACACATTCCATGACGTCCTCGGGAATAGGTAGCCCAGAAAGGTCCGTGACAGGTTTAGCCGGGCAGGGTGCCTCATCGACAAGCTCCACACCGAGAGCAAGATCTTCAACTTGAACCAATTGGCCGCCCTCGTGCCCCGCCTTGGTATGCTCTCGCTCTTCTTCTGCTTGACGCTGTTCCAGTTTCTTCCTCGAAACAGCGGAAATATATTTGTTGGGACTATC
>JANXQZ010000250.1 GCA_025353235.1 Bryobacterales bacterium | reverse complement strand
TAAGAGTGCTCGAAGTAGGTCTCGTTGAAGGGTCCCGGTGTTAGCAGCACGATACGCGGGTTGTCGCGCTGCGCCAAGCTGACGAGGGCATCGCGTTGGGCTCGGAAGAAAGGCGCAAGGCGTCGAACGCTGGAAGTGCGGAAGAGATCCGGGAGCACGTCGGCCACAATGGTGCGGTTCTCCAGCGCGTAGCCTGCGCCCGAGGGGGCCTGGGTGCGGTCGGCCAAAACCCACCAGCGCCCGTCCGCCGAGCGTGCCAAGTCGACGGCTAGCAGATGCAAATAGGTCTGCTTCGGAACGTTCAGGCCCGCCAGCGGTCTTAGAAACGCGGGATTCGCGAAGAGAAGCCCCGCCGGAAGCCGACTGCTAGAAATCAGTTTCTGAGGCCCATAGAGATCCTCCAAAAGCAGATTCAGGAGCTGCGCGCGTTGAATGATCCCCGCTTCGATGTAGCGCCATTCATCGGCGGAGACGAGCAGCGGGATCAGGTCTATTCGCCACGGCCGGTTCGCCCCGAGCGGATCCCCGTAGATGTTGTAGGTGACTCCGTTCTCGCGAATCCGCCGTTCCGCGCGGCCCCAGCGCTTCTCCAACTCCGCCGAGCCAATTCCCTTCAGCGAGTCCACGAAGTGCGCCCATGGGGGGCGCGGGGTTAAGCCGTCTGCCGACAGCTCGTCATACACGCCTGGATCGCGAAGCGGTATCTGCAGCAGGTCCGAAATCATGACAAGGCAGGCGTTCCGATGCGGCTCGTTTGGCCAGGAGCGGGCCAGCGAAGATCGAGAGTCATGGGCGAACTTGGGTTCGGTTCTTCCTCAACCGGGGCGCGGAAAGCAGGCGCACTCGCGTAGTTCTGGAAGCGTTCGGCGCGACGAGACTCGGCTTCCGCCGCATCCTCCGGCCTCGTAGAATATGATTGCCCGGAAGGATGCTTCACGTGGTAGGTGCAGCCGCCAAGCGAGCTATCATTCCAAAGATCGTGGATATGGAAGACCAGAGGACTTTGCACGGGAATCGTGGGATGCAGGGAGGAAAACAAGTGTCGTGCGCGGAAGCGAACGCCGGCGACAGCTTCTCCGGGCGTGCCTGTGGACCGAAGGGGTACTCTGCGTCCGTTGCAGGCCACGACATAGCGCGACTGCGTCAGCCCGGTCAATTTGACCTGAATCCGCTCCATGGAAGAGTCCACGGTGCGCGCCATCCCCCCGGCGCTGGCTTCCTCGCCCAGCACGTGCCACGGCTCCAGCGCTTGGCGGAGTTCCAACTCCAAACCCTCCATGGCGATTGAGCCGATCTTGGGGAACCTGAAATCGAACTGCGGGCCGAACCAATCTTCCTCGATTGCGTAGCCGAAGCGCTGCAGGCTCGTAAGCACATCGAAGAAGTCCTGCCGGACGTAATGCGGGAGCATGAAACGATCGTGCAG
>JANXQZ010000248.1 GCA_025353235.1 Bryobacterales bacterium | reverse complement strand
TTGACGAACTGGTTCGGGAAAAGCGCATTGTCGGTGTTGGGGAAGACTGCTTTGAGGCGCGAAGTGCCGGTGGATTGATCAATCTGATTGTCGACGGTGAGCAGCGTTCCAGTTGCGATCTTGTTGCGGTCGTCACGATCGTAAGCGCCCACGTTGAGCTTCACGCCGCCCCGGAGCTTTTGCAGAATGGGTTGCAGATTATCGGCGGGAATATTGAACAGCACGGTGATGGGCTGGAGCTGAGAGATGACCGCTATGCCGTTCGGATCCGAAGCATGCACCACGTTACCCACGTCCACCAGCCGCAGCCCGATCCGGCCCGAGATAGGCGCGGTGATCTTGGCGTAAGTGAGTTGCAGCTTGGCGTTGTCGATGCTGGCTTTGTCCGACTCAATCACGCCCTGCGATTGGCCCACCGCCGCAGCCTGCGTATCGAGCTGCTGCTTGGCGATCACCTTTTCATTCCACAGGGCCTGATAACGGGCAAGGTTGGCCTGGGCATCGGTGAGCTGCGCCTCGTCCTTGGCAAGCTGTCCTTCTGCCTGCGCTAGCTGCACTTGGAACGGCCTTGGATCGATTTCGCCGAGGAGGTCGCCTTGTTTTACGGACTGTCCCTCGGTGTAGTGAACTGCGGTGAGCTGACCGTCCACGCGGCTCTTCACGGACACGGTGTTGAAAGCCGTGACGGAGCCGAGTCCCCGCAAGTAAATGGGAATGTCTCCGGTTGTTACGGTAGTCGTAACCACCGAAACGGGGCGGTTGCTGAGCTTGGCGGCTTGCGCGGCGGAGGCGGCTTGCTGTTTTTGCTGAGAGGCTTGATAGTAGCGAAATCCGCCGTAGGCCAAGCCTGCCAAGATCAAGAACCAGAGCCACGAGTAGATCGCGCGTCGGGGCCGGGGAGGAGGCTCGGGTTGCCTGGGTATCGCCGGTGACACTGGCTCGTCCGTAAGGGGTGTGAATTTCGTGGTCATGCTTGGTCGGGAGAATAAGCTATCCTTGAAAGCCTACAAAGATGGACGCCCATAATCCTTTAGATGTTACTCTACCTGACCGAAGAACGGCCGAGCCGCGCTGGCCGGCGGTAGTCGCCAGCATCGCGGTGGCGGGGTTGTATTTAGCACTTCCGCCATCGCTCACCCTCGTGCCGGGCTGGTTGCTGCTGTGTATTGTGATTGTGCTTCTCGCTCCGATTATCGTAGCGCGGAGAAAGGGAAACCATAAGCTGAACGAGATTTTTGGCTATGTGCTGCTGACTATCTTGACGTTGGCGATGGCCGGATCGCTGGCTCTATTGGTCGCGGGTCTCCCGGCACATAAGGAGTCCCCCAAAGCTTTGCTCATTTCGGCGGCGGCGTTATGGAGCACGAATGTGTTGGTGTTCGCGTCGTGGTACTGGCGCCTGGACGCGGGGGGGCCGAACATGCGCGACAAACGAGGCGAGCACGTAGACGGCGCGTTTCTTTTTCCCCAGATGATGATGGACGTGGCGACGAAGGCGGCTACTGGAGAAAATTGCTGGAGTCCGGGCTTTGTGGATTATTTGTTTCTCGCTTTCAATGCAAGCACTGCGTTTTCGCCGACGGATGCGCCTGTGCTGTCGCGCTGGGCGAAGCTGATGATGATGGTGCAGTCTTCGATTTCGCTGATGACGATCGCTCTGCTGGCGGCCAGGGCAGTGAATATATTGTGATGCGTTGTTCCCTGAGATGAGCGCGAGGCGGGCAGTAGGAGCCGGCTGGAAAGCCGGGTTGCCTGCGCCAGAGCATTCGCAAGTATGAACGAGGCTTGCTTCGTTTGGGCAGCGTGCATTGGGCGGCAAGAGCCAAGACTCGCGCAAATTCGGCATCGAATTGTTTTGGAGTCGCCGC
>JANXQZ010000753.1 GCA_025353235.1 Bryobacterales bacterium | reverse complement strand
GAAGGGACCCTCGAAGTGAGATTATGGAGGCATGGACCTCCTTGTTAACGGGAAGCAAGTTCGCGTGAACGCCGATCCCGATTCCAGTCTGCTTTTCGCACTGCGCGACGAACTCAATCTGACCGGCGCGAAATACGGGTGCGGTGAAGGACAATGCGGCGCTTGCACCGTTCTGATCAATGGAGCGGCCATGAGATCCTGCGTTACGCCGCTTCGTACTACGGCAGGTAAACAGATCACCACCATCGAAGGATTGGCTCGGGACGGCAAGCTGCATCCCATGCAGGAGGCGTTCATCGAAGCCGACGCCATGCAGTGCGGCTACTGCACGGGCGGGATGATCCTCTCGGCAGTGTCCATGCTCCGCAAGGACCCGGCACCCAGCGAGGCCCGGATCAGACAAGGGCTCGAAGGCAACATCTGCCGCTGCGGAACTTATCCGCGCATCGTGGCTGCAGTCCGGATGGCAAGCCGCAACCTTCAGGGAGGCCGGGCATGATGGAGCTGGAGCGCTACGAATTAAGCGAGGGTCCGGCGTACAAGTTCGCGCCCGAATTTGCACTGGTCCGGCGCGATTTTCTGAAAACGATGGGCTTTGGCTTGTCGCTCGTTCTTCTTCTCGACCGCGACGCCGCCGGGCAGCCAGCGATGCCCAAAGAGATCGGAGCATGGCTGCACCTGGGAGAGGATGGCAGCGTTACCGTCTTTTGCGGAAAAGCCGAAGTGGGCCAGAACATTCGAACTTCGCTCACGCAGGCCGTTGCTGAGGAACTGCATTGCACGCCGGGGTCGATCCAGATCGTGTTTGGAGACACCGACCTCACGCCTTTCGACATGGGCACATTTGGAAGCCGCACCACCCCGTTCATGGCGCCGCAACTACGCAGCGTAGCTGCTGCCGCCCGGGAAGAAATGCTCGGCATGGCTGCCGAAAAATGGCAGGTTCCACGCTCCGCTCTGATTGCGGAAGGCGGCTGCGTAAAGAACAAACAGACTGGTGCGTCCATTCGCTTTGCCGAGCTCACACGCGGAAAGCAACTGGTGAAGACTATCGACGCAGGCGCAAAACTTACGCCAGCTTCGGATTGGACCATCGCCGGCAAATCGCTGCCCAAGGTGAACGCGCGAGACATGGTCACGGGCAAGCATCAATACACGTCCGACCTAAAGCGGCCTGGCATGCTGTATGGCCGGGTGCTGCGTCCGGACGCGTTTGGGGCTAAGCTGACATCGCTCGAAAGCACTCAAGTTACAGGAGCGAAAGTGGTGCGCGAGGGAGACTTCGCGGGCGTTGTGGCTGCCAGCGAGTTCGCGGCAACCAAGGCCCTTGGCGCACTCAAGCCTGAGTGGAGCACGGAGGCTCAGCAGGGGTCAAAGGACTTGTTCGCGTATCTGAAGGCCAATCCCACCGGCGCGAGCGCCACGCCAAAGAGTGAAGTGGAAGGCGCGTTGGGGGCGGCTGACCACAAGGTGGAGAGCGCGTATAACATCGCGTACATCGCCCATATCCCTCTGGAGCCGCGCGCAGCCGTAGCGGAGTGGAGCGGCGAGAAGCTTACCGTCTGGACCGGAACGCAGCGTCCATTTGGCGTGAAGCAGGAACTGGCGGAGGCTTTCGGCATTCCTGAGAGCCAAGTCCGCGTGATCGTGCCGGATACCGGATCGGGTTACGGCGGCAAACATACCGGCGAGTGCGCCATCGAAGCAGCCCGACTCGCGAAGGGTGCCGGCAAGCCGGTGAAAGTGGTCTGGACTCGCGAGGAAGAGTTCACGTGGGCGTATTTCCGCCCAGCTGGTTTGATCGAGATACGCGGCGGAGTGGCGAAGGATGGCACCCTCACCGCTTGGGATTTCCATAACTACAATTCCGGTTCATCGGGGATTGAAACGCCCTACGACGTCGCGCAGAAGCAAGTGCAGTTTCATCCGACTAAATCGCCCCTGCGCCAGGGTTCCTATCGAGGCTTGGCCGCGACCGCCAACCATTTCGCGCGGGAGTGCCACATGGACGAGCTCGCTCACGCCGCAGGCATGGATCCTCTCGCATTCCGCTACAAGAATTTGAGCAATGCCAGGATGAAAGCGGTGCTGGCCGCAGCCTCGGAACGATTCGGCTGGGGCAAGCCTTCCTCCGGCGCTGGACGAGGCGTCGGAATCGCGTGCGGGTTTGAGAAGGGCGGCTATGTGGCCTGCTGCGCGGAAGTCTCTGCTTCTGGTCCTGGAAAGATCAAGGTCGAGCGCGTGACCATCGCGTTCGAATGCGGAGCCATCGTTAATCCGAAACACCTGGAAAATCAAGTGGAAGGTTCGGTTGTGATGGCGCTCGGCGGTGCGCTGTTCGAGAAGATCGAGTTCGAGAACGGCCGGATTCTCAATGGTCGGCTTTCAAAATACCGCGTGCCGCGCTTCAGCGACTTGCCCGTGATCGAAACGGTCCTGGTGAACAGAAAAGACTTGCCCTCGGCAGGAGCTGGGGAGACCCCCATCGTGGGACTTGCGCCAGCCGTCGGCAATGCAATTTTTCAAGCCACCGGCATTCGTGCCCGGTCCTTGCCGATGATGCCTTGTCTCGCTGGAACCAACTCCTGAATGGTTAAGTTTATTCTGTGTCTGTGCATGGTTGCCTCCCTGTGGCCAGTGCAGGCGCAAGCGCTTAAGCATGACGCCTGGGACGCGCTAGTGAAAAATTACGTCAGCACGGATGCGCTAGTGGACTACAAGCGCTGGAAACAGGAAGGGCTCGGGAGCCTGGACGCCTACTTAGAGCGTTTGTCCATGCGCTGGCCCGAGGGCATGACGCCCAACGCTCGCAAAGCAGCCCTGATCAATGCCTACAATGCCACCACCGTGCGCTGGATCTTGCGGAACTACCCTGTCGAGAGCGTCTGGCAAACGCCGCACCCGTTCACCGAAGCGCGGCACATGGTGGACGGAGAGAAAGTATCGCTGGATACGATCGAAAGCAAGCTGCGCAAGATGGGCGACCCGCGAATCCATGCGGCGCTGGTTTGTGCCGCTCGCAGTTGTCCGCCGCTGCGCCGCGAAGCCTACGTGGAAGGCCGCGTGGACGAGCAACTCTCGGATGACGTGCGGACATGGCTGGCCAACGCCAAGCTAAATCAATTCGCAGCTTCGGAGAAAACGGCGCGCGTGAGCGAGATCTACAAATGGTACAAAGGCGATTTCGGAGGCGCTGGAAGCGTGGAGAAATTCCTGGCTGAGTACGCTCCTAAAGGCCAGGGCGCGTTTCTTTTGCTGCCCGGCGCGAAGCTTGACTTCATTCCCTATCGCTGGGGACTGAACGACAGTTCGGGCTTAGGCGAGACTTACGGAAAGCCGCGATTTTATTGGGATTACTACCGGAACAAATAAATCGATCAGCAGCGCGGTTCACGACGAAGAACGTCACGGATGCGGAACAAGGATCGGTAGCGAGCCCTCAAAACCGGTAGACTGCCGACTCATCGTAGCGTTCCATGAGTCCATCACGGCGGATGGGAAGGTGGGCAACATCTTAAGAATTCGAGCTCGAATATCCGCCACGATATTCGGATTCTCCGCAGCGACGTTATAGCTTTCGTCGGGGTCCTGTTCGAGATTATAAAGTTCCGGCACAGGTAAAGGAAGATTCAAGCGAGCAGCAACGGGATCTGGACTCCAAGGATATTCATTGGATCTCGCTACATGCAGCTTCCACACCCCCAGTCTGGCACACTGCACGTCCCAATTCTCGAAGTACAAAAACACTTCCCGGCTGAGACCTTCCTGTTCTCCGGTCAGGATTGGCCAGATATTGATCCCATCCATCACTCTATTCGGCCTCGTTACGCCAGCTAGTGCAGCGATCGTGGGGTAAATATCCATCATGGTCGCCATGGTGTTGGTGACCCTTCCCCCCGTGGACCGCTCCGCGTGCGCGCTAGGCAACCTGGGTGATAAATGCGCGCCCGGAATTCGGCCGGGGAAACGTGCAATGAAAGGCTCGCGAACGCCACCCTCGTAGGTCCAACCTTTGCGTCCTCTCAGCTTGCCCGGACTGCCGAGGAACCAGGGTCCGTTGTCACTGGTGAAGATCACGAGCGTGTTGTTGTCAACGCCGTTGTCTTTCAGGGCCTGCAAAACCTCGCCTACGCTCCAATCGATCTCCGCGACAACGTCGGCGTACAGTCCAAGTCCGGTCGAACCTTTGAAGGCTTGGGACACCGCCAACGGTATATGTGGAAAAGTGTGGGCGAAGTACAGAAAAAACGGGGCTGATCGAGAGCGCTGAATAAAGCTGACCGCTTGCTGGGTGTACCGCTGGGTTAAGCTATCCAACTGAACGGGCGACTCGACGGCCTCGGAATTGTGCAAAAGAACGGAAGGATCTTGGTCGTTGCTATAGGGAATACCCCAGTATTCGTCGAACCCTCGGCTTTGCGGGAGAAACTTGGTTTGTGCTCCAAGATGCCACTTGCCGACACACATGCTCGTATAGCCTCGGGGCTTCAGCATCTCGGCAATCGTCGTTTCAGTAAGGGAAAGTCCGGAGTTGTCCTGCGGACTAAGAACGCCTGGTACGCCCACGCGAGTTGGATAGCGGCCGGTCATGAGAGCCGCTCGGGATGGCGAGCAGACATTGCTAGCAGCATAGAAGTGCTCGAAACGCACCCCTTCTTGAGCCATAGCATCTATATTGGGAGTCGGGATGCTCGATCCATAGCAATGGAGGTCGCCATAGCCTAGATCATCGCAAAGAATTACAACGAAGTTGGGGGGCTTCGGCTGCTCGGCCCATGCGGCAGAACCCGCCAAGAGAGCCCCGCCCGCCGCCTTGAGAAAAGCGCGCCTGGGCAGGCTTGGTAGATCAAACATTCGAAGTGCTCCCTTGAAGTGGCAAGACCCGCTACCGCATTGTAAACATATCGCGCATCCGAAAGCTACGGTATTCGATGGTTCCAAATTGGATTCCGTAGACAATAGTACCGGCGGCATTCACCTCAAGAGATTGGGCAATGAGTTTGCCGTTTCCAGATGGATCCTGGATGAACCCGCAATCGAAGTGGTAATCTCCGTTCGGTAATTTCTGGGCCGATCCAAGAGCGGAGGAGTAAGCGCCGAGGTCCGCATTCACGATCAAATTCGCGACCCGGTTCGGCTCGTCGATCACCAAAGCCTGTCCTCTGCTGTGAGCCGTCGGGTCGGTTGCTCTGCGCGAATTCCCATCGTCGAACACCGTAAGCGATGTATCGTCAGCGGCGAAGTTTGCGTCGTGCTGATGGGAAAACCAGGGGCTCGGATCGGTTGAGACAATCTGAAAGTCGCCAGCATTCCCCAACCGCCAAAGAATCGCACCGCTTCCCGCGCCATTCTGGTAATCGATCTTGATAAGCCAGTCCTGGTGACGCGCCGAATAGAGGATATTTCCGTCCGGAGTGAGTTGCAAGGAGTTGCCGTGCAGCCAATCGTTGGCGGTAGTAGCCAGGTACCATGGTGCGCAGCCTGGATTGGGCGCGTTGCAGGTTTCCCCTAATACTGCCATCCGGGAAGTGTCCAGGTGGTCGAAGGAATCCCAGGCCCAGATGACCTGAAGATTTCTGTTCAGCACCAGGATGGTGTCTCCAATTACATCCACCGCTCCCGGACCTTGCACATCCGTGAGCATTCTTTCGGAATCCGCCAAAACCAGATAGTTGCCATTCTGAAGTTTTCGAGCCTCGTGATGGAAGCCGTTGATCGCGTGTGCGCCCAGCGCGTTGAGTTGTTCGTTTACCCGAGCCGCGTTCGTTTCCGCCAGCGTTATCCCTGCAAGATCGAACTCTCGAAAAAACTGGTGTGGCGGATCCTGGGTCTCGCTCTCGCCGATTGCCAGAAATGTCCCACCCGCTTCCGGCCTGGTCAGGAACGAGATATCGGCTGGCGAGTACCACACGATGTTGCCAGCCAAGTCCGTAGCGATCGAATTGAATCCAATGATGCTCTGGAGCAGTATGCCGTCAACAGATGGCGTCTTTCCCGTCGTGAGAAGGGTCGCCGCAGTAGGCTGTATCGGACTATCGGAAGTCGCGAAGGAGACCGCAGGGCCTTGGGAAACGGACGTTCCGGAATCGATGCTGTGGGAGGCGCTAAACTGCGTATTTGCGCGCATGCCGGCCAAATAAAAGTTCATGCTATGTCCAGGATGGCAAGCAGCCCAGGGTGTATCCTGAGCGATTCCATTGAGAGCTTGGAACTTCACCCGGATGCGGCTTCCAGACGGGCAAGGCGGCGCACTATAGATGAATACCAGCGGATTGGCCGTAGGGGTTACCGCCGGTGCGCCCCCTGCAACCAGCGACGTGAATGTAAACGTGAGCGCTGACGCCCCCTCGTCGCCGGTGTCTTTGTTTTTCGCGGAGACTTCTATTACGTAGGCGCCTTCCCGTTGGATGGTGGTCCAGGCCAGGGAAGAGTTTGGACCATAATCGACCACGGTGCGGAAAGCTCCGTCCAGCGGTCGCACGCGAAAAGCGTAGACCAGCGTCCCTGGGGCAGCGCCCGAGACGGCTGCGCTGAAAGCGATGGCCGTGCCGAGCGGAGCTGACGACTCAACCGATGAGGTTAACGAAACGGACATGGCGGCAAGATTCAGGGTGGAAGCTGCGCACAATGCTAAAAAGCTGAGCCGATTAACTGCCACGCAAAATGACGTGAGCGAGAACTGTTTGTGCTTCATGGGTCAAACCGCCTTCTTGTTGGTTCAATTGCCCTGGACCACACATGCAGCTGCGCCAGCCGACACCGTGTTTTGGAAAGTGGAGAGGGATTGGGCTTCGTGCTTGCCAGCACTTATGACGGAGACGGTTACCGCCCTTAATCGGTTACTTCCGGGGTTTGCAATCAGGGGCAAGCTGGACCGCCTGCCCCTGACCGAGGATAGCTACTGCAAATGCACGGGCAAAGTGCGCGAGGGTCCCTCGAGCTCCGTTACGCGAACCAAGTGGACCTCCCCGCTCCGGCGCTCGAACGATAAGCCGGGCGGATGATCGGCAGCGCGTTCATACGATGGAGCGCTCATCACAATGGCCGATTGGCGGTTTTGAAAGCAATGCAGAATGAGTAGCCCGGCTTCACCGGACTGCTCGACAGTATAGTCGCCGGCGGCCATCTTCTGGCCGTTCACGACGAAACTGAAAGGAATAGAGACATGCAGAACGCCGCTTGATTGTGCACAAGCGACGGATGCCGCGAAGAGTGCGAGAGCGCTGACAGCGACTCGCAGATAGCGATTTTTCATGGAATCTCCTTTGAGCGAAATGCTTTCGGGAGCAACGGAGCGCCGATTGGTGAGCCGAGGTAAAATTCGGCCCAGGATAATCTAACCAGGAATGAGCGAGTCTTCCGGCTGGGAAGAGATGGCAACTAACTTAGGAGGAGCAGCAAAGAGGGTGGACTGGGCTCTGCGGGGGCTGCACTGCAAACTACTCTCGAAGTATAGCAGACTTCAGGAACCCGCGATTACCCCACCCGGAATATGCTCATGTCCGGGCTAACGATCAATATTCTCATACCACTTCAGATTTTGCGTAGCCGATCCGATACATGCGATATCCGGTTTCCCATCGCCATTCAGGTCCGCCACGGCGCACGCCGCAGCGGAAATGCCCCCGTCGTCCAGAGTCTGACGGATCCACCTTTTCCCGTCGAAGCGGTAGAGGTACACGCGCCGGGGCTGCCCTCGAAACCCGGCGATAATTTCGTCGTTCCCGTCCATATCCAGATCAGCGGCGACGATGGTATGGCCATCCAGGAGGCTATCGTCGATCACCTCGCGTATCCATCTCTTGCCTTTTTGCCGATAAACCGCAACCTGATTGCCGTGCCACGGCTCTATCGCTGCGATGAACCGTTTCTTTCCGATTTTTCCAACCGCGGTATCGCTGGTCCCGCTTTTGGGCCACGGGGCTGGATCGCCTTTCGTAATCTCGCTTCGGCCCCACTGGCCGCTTCGCCCTAGCTTGAACAAGTCGATACCCGCGAAGCTCGACGTCAGAATCTCATCGCGTCCATCGCGGTCCCAATCAACGATGGTGATGCCATGCACGACGCCTTCGTTCTGTTCGCCAATGAGTTCGCGCTTCCACTCCCCCGGCCTGTAGTAAACGAGCGGGACATGCTCGCGATAATCGGGCGGGACGGAGTGCGGGCCGGTCAAGGGAGCGTTGATGACGACTTTCCTGCCCGATCCGTCGATGTCGGCCCAGCGCAAGCGGTGGGAAGTGGGGATGCGGTCGATCTCGCGCATTTTCCAGGGCTGCCGGGGGTCGCCGTCATGCTGCAGCAGAGCTACGATTCCAAGGCTGTTCTTCGCCAAGTTCGAGAATTCATAAGCCACCACAATTTCGGGAATGCCGTCGCCGTCGGTATCCCAAGCGGCCAGGTTGATCATGCGAGGCAGATTGCCCGCGATGACGTGCCGCTCCCAGGTCGGATTCTCAAACCAGACTAAGTCGGTCATCCCGCTTGCGAGGGCGATGAGATCGATTTTCCCGTCGTGATTGACATCGATGGGGACGACTTGATATCCGCCTTTCAGGTCCGTGGCAATGGTGTGCTCGCGAAAATTCAGAGTGGGTTCGGCGCTGAACAGCACCGTTGCAAAGAGTGCAGCAACAAGAAGAGGGGTTGAGTTCACGATTTATCGAGCCATCATATCCAAGTTGAGGCCGTGGTAGCTGCTCGCGTTTACATTCGGTAACGTTGACTGTATACTGAATCAAATCTTTTTGGAGTTTCGCATGACCTGTGTTGATCGATGTACTCTAGCTGTCACAATTTTTCTGAGCGGGGCGTGTTTAGCCTACGGGCAAGCTGTTTCGGCTGCCGAAGCGTCGGGCGTAGTGGCGGATCCCAGCGGCAGCGCGATCGCTGGCGCCCAAGTGAGAATGACGGAGACCGACAAGCAACTGGCTCGCACCGTCGCCACCGACCAAAGCGGTCACTACACTCTGTCAAACCTGCCAGTGGGGCCTTATCGTCTGGACGTCTCGGCACCTGGATTCAAGGGGTTTGT
>JANXQZ010000160.1 GCA_025353235.1 Bryobacterales bacterium | reverse complement strand
CGCCACGTTCAGCCACCCGTCGGCATAACCCGGCTCCGCCTCGGTCACCTTCTTAAACGCATACTCAGCCGCTTTCAAGTCACCTTGCAGCAACAGCCCGATACCCCAATCGTTCCAGCGTTCCCGATCTTGCTTGCGCACAACTGGCTGCCATTGAGTCGGCGAGTCGCCGATCGCTAGTTTTGCTTCCGCCTTGGCCAACGTCACGATCGGCACGTCAGGAATGCGATCTTTGATTTTCCCCGATACGTTAGAGGGGATGTTCGCTTTCGCAAACGAGAACTCGCGACTGTCGTGGCTCACGTCCACCAGGGATGCAGACTGGTTCGGCACCGGCTGTCCGGCATACGAATAACGGGTGTAGTAGTTCGTAAACTTGCGGTAATTTAACTTCGCGGTTAGGGTGATGGGGCCTTTGGCGTCCTTGGGTATGGGCACGCGGTAATGCGCTACATCGGCTGCGCCAGGCGGGATCAGGCGGACATACAACACGCTGCGCGCTTGGAAGGCATTGCGCTTGTTGATTTCGTTGCCGTCACCATCGAGAAGATAAGACCGATAGAAATGTGCGCCCTTTTCGACCGGACCTTTGCCGTCGTCGTCCACTTGGCCGCTCCAGAAAATCGTCTTTCCCGTAGCATCGCGGCCTTGCAGTTCCAGCCAGATGTCGAAGGAGTCCACCGTGCCGCCGGGAAAGAAATGGCCGATCTTTCGCGTGCGGACCACCGCATCCACACGCACAGTGGAGCCTGGCTGGAACTTTGCCCCTGCTGCATCGATGGGCGCTGTCAGCCGGCCGACATCGCGAATGAATGCCGGACCCGACTGCTGAGCTTCTTCACCAACCGCGAACGTGGAGCTTAACTGCGGACCCTCGTCTCCCGACCTGCGCCTCATTTCAAGCTGCTTCCCCAGATCCCCCACCGGTGAAGCGGCAAACAGATCCACCGTAATGAAGCCGGATTTGAGGAAGTCGATCTCCGCCTTCAATTGCGCCTCGTCCTGGTTTGCGACAGCGACGGCCGTGTTTGCAGCAGGAAAGCGATGAGAGTGAACTTTGCCGTCATGGTTGCCAGGGTCCTGCGACTTCACCAGGGGCATATGACAGTCCGCGCACGAGGAAGTGGTCTGCGGATAATAAAACGATCTGGCGCCCTGGCCGGAAACGCCGCTCGCCTGCCAGTTGTCGTAGTCATTGAAGCCCCGTTGCCAGCGATAATTATTCACGGGCACGTCGAGATGCACTTTGTGGCAAGCCGCGCAAAACTCGGCATCCCGCATGAACGGCTTTAGAAAAGTCTTGCGATGCGGCTCTGGATTCAGGTAGGTGACGAAGTAATCGACCGCGCTGATCACCTTGTTGTTGCTGGACGCGAGCTCATGTAGCGGGGGATACTCTATGGTGAATCCGCCATTGCCCATCGAGCCGTGGACCTCGGTGATCGAATGGCAGGACATGCAGCCCAAACCATTTTGGGCCTCGGGCGTGTCGATCTGTTCCTTGATCGGGTGCTCCCATCTTCCGTTGAAGAAAACCGCGTGATCGTGGCAGCCTGCGCACCATTTGCTCGATTGCGTGCCGCCTGAAACATCCTGCATGTACTCGATCGATTTTCGATAGAACTGGTTGTTGAAAGAGGCGAAGTGATGGACGGAACTCTGCCACTGATTGTAGATGTCCTTGTGGCATTCGCCGCAACGCTTCGACTCCATGAAGAAGTTAGAGGGGATGGTTCCGCCGACGTTCGTTTTCGCGGAGGAGGGCCAGAAGGGTGACTTGGGTCCGCCGCCTTCTTCCTGCATGGAGGCAGGCACGATCAGCGGATTGCGGATGTGATCTGCAGGGTCGGGAACGTAGTGGCGGTAGAGCCGGATGGAGGCGGGAAGTAGCACGACGAGCGCGAGTCCAGCCGCTACGGCGCGAAACATGGTTTGATTTTGACGGCGCAGATAGGGGAGCAGGGCCAGGCAGCCGAGCACTGCTAGACCGACGTGCAGGGTGAGCGCCCACTGATTGGCGCGTGTCGCTCCCGAAAAGATCAGCCATATTCCGAATGCGAGCGCGCCCGCGAGAAGATCGGCGGCGATCCAGACTTGCGCGCGGATCAGCCAGATGAGGCCGGTTGCGGTGGCGAGTCCTAGAGCGACGTGGAGGAGAACGTTCGCGACATAGAAAATGGTGGCCGAGGGCAGGGCCGCTACGTAGGCCGTGTTGATGAGTAACGCGATAAATGCAAGAGCTACGAACTTTTTCATTTGGTGAACGTGGCTGTCAAGGGACGGATTAGGCGTAACGCTGGACGCGTGTTGTACTCTTTGCGATATGCCTCGTGAATTGCATCCACCGGGAAGTGTTCCGCCGCAGGATATGGATACCGGCTCATGGCATGGAAGGGTAGCGGCTCCACGCTTTGCGAGTAGGCGGTGTTCGCATCCCGGTCCTTCGCCCACCCATCTACCTTCAACAGAAAATCACGCTTCCAGCCTGGACGTAGGGGCGGCAAAGACGAAGCCGCGAACCGTAGTCGCAACTCGTCCCCCGCGCCCATCACAACAAAACGGTCATCCGGCGCTTCCACCAGCTCTCGGACATCCCCATATCGCGTGTACTTGCCCGGCGTTGGATTCCAGTACGAAGTGGGCGTGACCACAGAATAGAAAAACTGCTCAGGCTGCTTTCGCTGTGGGCTGATCTTCGAGTCCGAGAACCCCCTGAAGCGCACGTCCGTCGACGCCACGGGCACTTTCGTCATTTGAACCTGCGGCACCCTGGAGTCTTCACTTAGGAAGATCTCATCCCAATACAAGCAAAGATTCGTCACAATGCGCACCTCGCGGGACGCCGAAAGGAACTTGCCCGTGAGGTCAACTGAAATGGTCTTCGGCTTGCCGTCCGGCATTCCCATGTCTTCGATGACCGTTTGCCACTCGCCGCGCGAATTTTTCACCTGAAGATAAGGAGGCATGAGTCCCCCTTTGCCCTCCTGAGCAGCCGCCATGAACGTACTGCCGTCCGCCCAATCCACCCAGCCGTTCATGATCAGAACAGCTTTGTTGGCGCGGGCAGTTCCGCTCCCGAAATCGAGATCCAACGTATGCGTTTCCGCTACTCCCACCGAATCGCGTTTGAAAGTATCCGCGTATTGGCGGTCTTGATGCAGCAACTTCGGAAGTACGTCGCGACCCTCGCCGTCCCGCGCAAACTTGGGGTAAATTCGGCGACTCGCTCCGTACAATCGGAACTCAGGAAACGGGGGACCCTTCCAACGTTCGCTCGTATAAATGTCGGTCGCCGCCGGGTGGTCTACCGCGATCAGGCGAACCTGATCCAGATACGAAACCTCGCTCAACTCTTCGGTGATTCGAACCTCGTAGGTTCCATTCGTCGCCTTCAGCGACTCGCCTGGAATCTGCACATACTCATCGTGATCGGTGGCGAAATATTGGCCATCGCCCGAACTCGCTCCCAGCGGCGCTACCCCCAACACGTCCGTAATGAACTCGAACTCGTGCCCGTTCCAGGTCCAAATCATCGGGCAGGAGCCGGAAAGTCGCTGAGCCTCCTTATATAGATAGCTCTTGCCGGCCGCCTGTTTGGGTTCGTTCTGAATTAATCCGTTCGCCCAACTGATGCGCACGGTATCGGCTTCGGCCCGGCCACCCAAATCGAATAGGACGGGTACGCCCGCATACATCTTCTTCTGATAGGAGGCTCCAGCTTTTACTTCGACCTCGGCTCCATAGGCGAGTTTCAGGTTTTTCACACCGTTCAGACCGACCCGAATCCATTTTGTACCGGGGACGGGTCGGCCCGATTCCACGCTGCCATCGGCCGTTGGATCCGTGCTAAGGCGAAATCTTCCATGGTCGTTCATCACCGTGCCCACCGACGAAATGATGTCGAGCCAGCTATCGCGGTTGACGTCCGCGACTTTCAGCGACTTCGCTCCGGCCGGGAGTTCTGGAATTGGGTTCGTTTTGAATTTTCCGGCCAACTGGTCCGCGTAGAGGACGCCCGCATGGTCCTGATAGCTGACCACGACATCGAAAGCCTTGCTGTCCGCCTGCCAGCGATAGAGCACGGCGTCCAAGGCGTGGCCCACCACGAACGGAAAATCCTTGGTGTGATCCGCGAAGCCGGCCGCGCCCTGATTTCTCAGCAGCACGGATTTTTCGCCGAGCAGGAGGAGGTCGAGATCGTAGTCATGGTCGTAATCGATCCAGAGCGCCTTCTCGAATTTGCCTTCCGGAAGATTGGCTGCAAACTTCTCAAACTTGCCCTTCACGTTTTTGTAGAGCAGCGGGCCCTGCTCGGTGAGGATGCAGAGGTCAGCCAACCCGTCGTTGTCGAAATCTCCGGCGGCGGCTGAAATCACGCCACGTACAGCCGCGAGACCCGGCGCATCGATTCCATCATGATTCCAGGAAATCAGCAAGCCTTCGATGGCTAGCTGGCCCGTCATTCCAGGACGCAGCTTCAAGCGCGGCGTCTCAGCCGGGGCTTGGCCGCCCTTGATGTCGATGGGATCGTAGATCTCGGCGTAGTCGCTCCACTCCATGTCTTCGGGAGTCGCCGAGCCTTCCTGTGCCTTTTTCAGACGCTGGAATGCAGCTAGCTCCACCGCGCCCTGCTCTTTTTTACCTTGCTGCCGATAAACATTGTAAAGCTGGAAGTGCGGTGCCGCGAGATTCTCATTCAGCTTGGCGGCTTCGACGAATTGCTGCTCGGCTTTCCCCAGATCGCCAGCCTGCCTATACAGTGCGCCCAGGTTGTAATGCGAGATGGGCTCGTCGGGGGCGAGCTCGATCATCTTTTGAAACTGCGGGATTGCATTGTCGACGTCGCCATCTTTGCGATAGACGATGCCGAGGTTGAACCAAGTATGGGGGAGCGACGGGGATTGCTTCTGAACTTTCAGCAGTTCGCTAACGCCCTCTTTGGTCTTGCCCGCGCGCAGTAGAGCTAGCCCGTAATTCAGTCGTTCCCGCGCGGAACCGGGTGCCAAGTCGAGCGCTTTCTTGAATTCGTCGACGGCTTGAATTTGGGTGGTCGGGTTCTCATAGAACGCTTTCCCCAGGTTCCTCAGCCGCCATAGGCGCTCTTCCAGCGCACTATTCGAGTCAGCAGCGAAGAGCAGAAAACAGAACGGGATAACCCGGAGGCGGCGCATCAACTTGGAGTGAACCTTTATTATACTTCCGTACCCGGGGGGATTCTTGGCAAGTGAATTGCTATCTGGCTAGACCGGAGGCCCTTTATGAAATACTTGTTTGCTTGGATGCTTGGAATTCCCGGCGTGTTAATCGTTGCCTGGTTCCTCTTCAATCATATGCACTAGCCACCGTATAATCAAGGCGAACAGCCTTGACATGAATATTCACAAAGCCGTAATTACGGCGGCCGGCAGGAATCAGCGTGCACTCCCATTGCAGACTTTGGTGGATCGCGATGGGAATGAAAAGACCGTTCTTCGTCTTATTATTGAAGAAGTTCTTACAGCGAAAATCGACGAGATTTGCGTAGTCGTGTCACCTGGCGATGAAGCGGCTTACGCGCGAGCGGCAGTGGAACGCGCGGGCATGATCCGTTTCATCGAGCAGCCAGTGCCGTTAGGTTACGGTAATGCGCTGCACTGCTCTCAAGAGTTTGTAGGAAACGAACCGTTTCTCCACCTGGTAGGAGACCATCTCCATGTTAGTCAAACCGGGATCGGGTCGGCCCAGCAGTTAGTGCAGGTTGCGACTGAAGAGAGATGCGCCGTTTCAACGGTGCAAGCCACGCGCGAGAATGTGATTCAACACTATGGAACCGTAGCCGGACCGAAGATCTCCGATCGAGAAAATCTCTACCGCATCGAGACCGTAATAGAGAAGCCGACGCCCACCGAAGCGGAACAGAAGCTGATCGTGGCTGGAATGCGGGCTGGCCATTATCTGTGCTTCTTCGGCATGCATGTCTTTACACCGGCCGTCTTTGAATTGCTTGCCCGCCATGTCTCTCTTTCCAGCGCTCTCGCGGAGCTAGCCAAGCAGGAGCGATATCTCGCCCTCCACACCCGCAACCGCCGCTACGATGTCGGCGTGAAGTACGGACTCCTTCGCGCCCAGCTCGCTTTGTCCTTAAGCGGCGACGAGCGAGAAGATGTGCTCTCGCAGATCATCGAGGTGCTGGCGGCTAGCAACGGTTTGCAAGCATGAGCGAGTTGATCGGGATCATCGTATCCAGAGATCCCGATGTGCGAAATCGATCTCTCGATCAATTGTGTCGTGTCGCCACAGCCGCTACGCTCTTAGAGGAATGCCGCGCGCTGGATGTCTTCCGGCGGACCAGCGATAACCTCTACGAGCGCGTTCGCGCTCAGTTCTTTCTATACGCGATTCATCGCTTCTACCTGCCGCTGAAAGATGGGATTGCGCGGACGGGTCTCATTCCCTTCGCCGCCAGCGCAAACCTTCTTAAGCGGCGCTTTGAAGAAGGCATCCAAATTCTGCTCAAGGCGCAAGGTTCGCAGGGTGCGAATCCCGCGCTGTCCAGCGGACTTGCGGCTGCCTATCACGGCCTCGCTTTCCAGACGCTCGCCGATCAGGTGCGCCGCAGCGTCCGGTCTGTCCGGGGCAACCAGTGGATGTCGCGCATCGGCCACCCGGCAGACTACCCCCTCACCATCCGATCAGAGCTGCTCACCAAGGGCAGCACCGGCTTGTATCCGATCCTGCGCGAGACTACGCCCGTTCGAATGGATCTGTCGCACAGCGGTTGGAGCGACATCTTTTTCCTGGGCATGGACTTCCCCGAAGGCGCAAGGGTTCTCAATGTGTCCATCGATTTGGCGGTGCGCGGATCTGGCGAGGGCAGCCCTCGGCCGCCGGTGGAAGCTTATCTGCGCGTGATTGAAGAACCTGTTTTGCGCCTGACCAGCGCGGATCTGAGCGCAACGGCCGACGTTTCAAGCTTCGCTGAGATGTTCGACTTTGCCAGGGATTACCTTGGCCTGCTGAAAGCGGCTGTGATCGCCTCTGGAATTGTTGCGCCCGCGATGGAAGGGTGTTCGGAGCCGCTTTCCGATTTGCTCACCCGGCTGGTTGGGCGAGGCAGGGGTCTGGAGATCGTAAGCCGCGTGCGCGACATTCCCAAAGGCTCGCGGCTCGCGGTATCCACCAATCTTCTCGCCTGTTTGATCTCGGCTTGCATGCGTGCCACAAATCAGATTCACGCGTTGACGGGAACGCTCGCCGAAGAGGACCGAAGGCTGATTGCGGCTCGCGCGATTTTGGGTGAGTGGCTGGGCGGCTCTGGCGGAGGTTGGCAGGATTCGGGCGGCGTGTGGCCGGGCATGAAGTTGATTCAAGGCGTTGTCGCGTCGGAAGGCGATCCCGAGTTTGGAATCAGCCGGGGCCGCCTGCTGCCGGTTCACCAGGTGTTGTCGGAGGAGGAAGTTTCGAGCGAGACGCGCCAGCGATTGCAGGCTAGTCTGGTGCTGGTTCACGGCGGCATGGCGCAAGATGTCGGTCCAATTCTCGAGATGGTGACAGAGAAGTATTTGCTGCGTTCGGAAGCCGAGTGGACGGGCCGCAAGCAAGCCATTTCTTTACTCGATGAAGTTGTGGCGGACTTGCGCGCGGGCGACGTGCAGGCGCTCGGGTCCGCCACGGAGCGCAACTTTGTCGGACCCATTCAGACGATTATTCCCTGGGCCAGCAACCTTTATACAGAGACCTTGATCACTCGCGTGCGGCACGAAATTGGCGAAGATTTCTGGGGCTTTTGGATGCTGGGGGGCATGTCGGGCGGAGGGATGGGATTCATCTTCGATCCTCGACGAAAGTCGCACGCGCAAGATAGGCTGCAAGCCATTATGAGCGATACGAAGCAGCGGCTGGAGACGGCGGTGCCCTTCGCAATGGAGCCGGTGGTCTATGATTTCGCGATCAACGAACGGGGAACCAGCGCCGAGCTGCTTACGGGCGACTCCGCTCTGATGCCGCGTGGCTATTACGACCTGGTCGTGCCGGCGTTGATGCGCGTGGAACCGCGCATGCTCCACCCGGCCCGCCGGGCGGAACTCGATCGTTTTGGCGCCGCTTGCCGCACAGCGCCCGAATTGGCCGGGATGATGCAGAATTTATTCGAGCGCCTGCTTCCGCAGTCGGCGGAAGACACGTCCGGGAAGGCGCCGCCGCTGAAAGTCCTGCTCGAACAATTCGGTTTCGATCCAACGCTGCACGAGCAGATCCGCACTGACATGCGCAACGGCCGCATCGGCCTGGCGCAGAACAGGCTTCCGGTCACCTCCGATATTCAAGACGTCCGGCCAGGCGATTTGATCGACGCGACCGGGCTCGTCGGCGAGCGTTTCGCGCGGATCGGGCTGGACGCTCTGAAAGCTGGCGAAGTGGCGGTTGTTTCTCTTGCAGGGGGAGCGGGCACGCGCTGGACGAGGGGTGCCGGAGTCGTGAAAGCTCTCAATCCATTCTGTAGACTGGGCGGGAAGCATCGCAATTTCGTTGAGACTCATTTGGCCAAGAGCCGCCGCACCGGGCGGTTGGCAGGCACGCTGGTCCCGCACGTTTTCACAACCAGTTATCTCACTCACGAGCCCATTCGGAAATGGCTCGACTGCGTAGACGGTTACGACTATCCGGGACCGCTATTGCTTTCGCAGGGCAAGAGCATCGGCCTGAGACTCGTCCCGATGGCGCGCGATCTTCGCTTCGCGTGGGAAGAGATGCCGGCGCAGATTCTTGACGAGCAGAAGCAAAAGGTTCGCGAAAGCCTGCATGGAGCCTTGATCGGCTGGGCGCGAGACGCCGGGGAAGGAAGGGATTACACTGACAATCTTCCGATGCAGTGCCTGCATCCGACGGGGCATTGGTATGAAGTGCCAAACATGCTGCGCAACGGCGTTCTACGCGACCTGCTAGAGCAGCATCCTCAGCTTCGGCACTTCATGATCCACAATATCGACACGCTCGGGGCTTCGCTCGATCCGTGCGTGATCGGACTGCATATCGATCGGGGAGCCGCCATGACCACCGAGGTAATTGCGCGTCAAATTGACGACCGGGGCGGGGGACTAGCGCGCATTGACGGGCGGCTGCGCATCATTGAAGGCCTTGCGCTGCCGTCCGAGGAAGTCGAGTCGGCTTTGTCCTACTACAATTCGAACACCATGTGGATCGATATCGATCGGATGCTCGCCGCGTTTGCTATCGAAAGGCGGGATCTAAAGGACGAGAGTAAGGTCGGGGCGGCAGTTCGTACCGTGGCGGCTCGCATGCCGACTTACATCACGATCAAAGACGTAAAGAAACGCTGGGGTAAGGGGCAGGAAGATATTTTCCCGGTGGCGCAGTTCGAGAAGCTATGGGGAGATATGACCGCGCTGCCTCAAATGGATTGTGCGTATTTGGGAGTGCCTCGAGTGCGGGGACAGCAATTAAAGGAGCCGGCGCAACTAGATGGCTGGTTGCGCGACGGATCGGCTTCTCATGTGGAATCGTTATGCGACTGGGAATAGCCTGCTTGAAGCCGGCTGCGGCCAGAAGTCTAAGCGCCTTTATAGCGAGTGTAATCCAGGACTTTGGCGACCACACCCGTTCTGGTGGTGGCATCCATCTTGATCATGATCAAACGCAAGAACGCTCGGACGGTGTTTGGACTGATCTTCATGCGCTCAGCGAGTTCTTTGCTGGTCAACCCCAGCGAGATCCCTCTCAATGCTTCCTGCTCGCGATCAGTTAAGCGGTACTCGGCGGCAACCTTGTGAATGGCATCGCTGGCTGCCCCGCCTCTCTCAAAATGAAGCACCAGGACGGGTTGCGTCAGGACTCCAGGCTGAGGCTCAACCAAATAGGTGCGGCAGACATACTCAAAACGTCCGTTGCAGAAATGCGTCTCCCCGGACGACAACTCGGCGGGCGTGCAGTTTCGGACGAATTCCAAGACCTCTTGGGGAATTTGAATAGCATCGGGCTCCGAGCCTGGCTGACCCGAATCGGTTAAGATCGCGGCGGCCCCTCGATCGATTGCGAGAGGCTTAAGAGACAGGTCCGTGACCACCATGCCGACTCGAGCCGTGAGGGTTGAGCGCTTGGACTCTTGTGCCCCGGAATGCCTTAGTGTAGCTTTCTTCGTAGGTGCCATGGATTTTCTCGTTATCGAAGGGGCGCGGCCGAACTATTTTCGAGTCCGCGCCCCAAGGATGGTTAAGGAATGTACCTGAAGATGGCCGTTCCCCAATTGGCCTTCGGAGTACGCGGTCCGTTGGGAATGTACTCCGCGCCCATCCAGATGGAGCCATCGCTCGCCGCCACTGCTGCGGAATAATCGCCCCAGCGGGCAACCGAACCGTTGGGTGGGTAGCCGGTGAACCCGTCCTCAGGCGCAACGCCAGGTGCCTGGATCAGAACGGTGGAGCCGGTGGTAAGCGCATCGATCGGTATGAAGGCGGCGCTAGGGAAGTAGTCTGGACCGACCAGAGTAAAAGAAATCGCTCCCTTGCCCTGCGCGTTCACAGCGATCGCCGGCCGGAGCAGCGAATTATTTTGTACGCCCAGATAGCCGACCCGCAGAGCGGTGCCCTTCAAGGTGCCGCTGCGGAAAGTGGGAGACATAATCGCATAAGCGCCTCCGACCAAAAGTTTCGGCTGGCTATCCGCCACTTGAGTCGCTAGGGTCGTATAAAGCTTCCCGCCCGCATAGGAAACCGACAGAATGCGAGTGTCGCCCCCGTCGAGGAAGGCCAGAGCGCCTCCTAGAGTGGAGCCCAAAGGCAGAGGCCCGGGACGCTGGATCGCGACGTCCGGAGTAATATAGGGGAGCGCGGCGACCGTAGTTTGAGTTAAAGACAAGCTCGGAAAAGCGCCGCCAAGCGAACTGGTGTTGCTCATCAGCCAGAGGGCGAGGTTGTTGTCCGGAAAAAATTTCGATTGGCTGCTCACAAAATATTCCCCTCCGCCATTAGCGAGAAATGAGACTGCGCCCGGAGGCGTTGTAGCAGGTTGAATCGCAAATTCGTAACCGCTTTGAAAAGGAATGGAAAACGATTCCATGGTTGGAGCGAGGGATCCGGCTGCCAGCGAAGACTTTGAAATAGCAAGAATGCCAGCATCCACGAATTGGTTATAAAACGTGTCGTATTCGTTAACGCTGACAAAGAACCCGTACTGGTCCGATCCGATCTGAGGATAATCCGCTATGCAGGGGCAGCGCGGGTTAGCGGCGTCGGTGGTGTTCATCGTGTACACATTGTAGGTTTGCGTCGGATCGGAGGTTTGACTGACCGCTATATACAAGTGAGATGAATTGAGATTGTTTCCGAATACGTCTTCATCCTGGGCGCGCTGCAGGACGAACCAGCGTGAGATGCCTTGATCGTAGTAGACCCGGATATCGGTCGGAAACACTCCATAGCCCGTGCCGGCGTTGTTTGAGCGGTCAATGGCCGGGCCAACGCCAAAAACCTGGTTTGTGGCTAGAACTTTGGGAAGCAGCGGGGTGCCGGTCATGCTATAGATCTGAACCGCATTGTTTACGCCTTCCAGAATGTATCCGTTTGCAACGGCGATGCTGGGCGAAGGGGGTTCGACGCTAAATTGATTTCCATTGTTGGCTTGGCGCTGGTCGTAATGACTCAGGGCGTTAAACCCAAAGAGGCCCGACACGCCGATCGGCAGGCTTTGCATGCTGGGCGTGGCTAGGGCAACGGCGATTGTGGATGCTGAAAGTTTGGGAAAAAGCTTAGTCGGCTTAAATTCCGGGTAAGGGTACGAGAGCACGGACTGAGCCTGAAGCAGCTGCGACTGGGCCAGTTGCGTTAAGTTTACAACTGCCGTGCGAGTCAGTTGGCCCGTGGCAATCGATCCAACGTAATGGTTTTGAGTTTGGGCTGCAAGGGGAAGCGCCGCCCCAAGAGCAAGTCCAATAAGAGAGCGAGAAAAGGACATCATGCGACGGTGACCGCCTTATTGACGCGGTTGCGGCTAACTAACTGCTTCGCAACGACCACGCCCAGGCTCACGGCCAGCAAGGATAGAGTTCCGGGTTCCGGTACCGCAGGTGCGGAACCTCCCGGAGCGGTGAATCCCGAGACGCTCAAGATACCAGGTCCGCCTTGATTGTCCTGCACGATGCGAAAGCCGAATCTCTGTCCGGAAGCCACCGCGAAGGAAGCGGTGCCCGACTGTCCCGAGGTGTCGGCGAGCTTCGTGAAGGCAGTTCCGAGCAAATAGCCCGCGATATCGTTACCCGGAAGATCGGTGGACGAGTAAGAGTATTGAAAGGCGACCGTGCCTGCCGCTGCTGCAGCCGCGGTTAAGTCCGTGGTTCCAGGGCATCCGCTGCCGCTATCGCTTCCGGTCAAAACCACCGAGAGCCCGTTATCCGGCGTCGCGGCTGATCCGTTCGGCGTGTCAAGGCCGCAGGTGGAGGTGTCCTTAAGTGTAAAGTTGTTGAACGCATAGGAACCGACGAAGCTCGCGTCGGCGTGATGCGAAAAGAGCAGACCGATCGCCAGCGCCCCCAGCAAATGCAGGCCAGAGCGGCGTCCGTTTAAGGAAATTAGATTTCGAAAATGCTGCGGACGATATATAGTGATTTTCATAGACAAGTATTGCAATCTCTCCGATGCGGATTTATCGATGCGATCCGCCGCTTAAATCCCGCAAGTTCACGCTTGTATCGAGCAATTTTTCAGTGCTGAGCGTGTCCTCGGGAAAGCTAAGCTTCCCACAAGTAGGTTGTATTTGCAAGCAGATCCGCTACGCTAAATTGACGGTACCGATGGTACTAGAAGATAGTCATTCAGCTTGCCCTTATAATCCCTTTAGGGATTAGGGTCAACCTTAATCCGAATCACACTTATCAATTGCGAGAGCTCTTAAACCATTGATAACGTTGATATTATGCTTGTTAGCGGCATATTGAACCAAACATGATCGACGGGTTCTCCCGGATGTGGATCGGGTGTTCTGCTAGTTACTTTGATCCAGTGAGTTTGTCAGTACAGGTGGGCATTGTTGCGGTGGGAAGCTACGCGAAATGCCTAGCTACAAATAGCTGAACAGTCATACAGGCTACTAAGAGCTAGCGGCCCGATAGCTTCAAGTCATCCACTCGCTTGGCACCGGCGGGAGGAGTAAAGCTGAATTCCTTATCGACTACGCTTTCACCTTGACGGAATTCGGAAAAGACATAATCGCAACGCACGAGGGTCTTGGCGCCCTTAGATTCGATGGATCGAACCCAAGTGGCCCGGGAAACGACTAGCGTTGCGGGATCCACAGTCAGATAGAGCAGCGTCTGCCGACCCTTGGAATCTTTTTCAGATAGAACCGTAAGAACGGTGCCCCTGAGGAACGAAACATCCGCAGTCTTCGCGAGTTTTGCCACCACGGGAACGAACTCCCGGGCGAAACGCTCCGGGGTTGCTTGATCGAGTTCTGGGAACTCTCCTCGTCCGGCTTCCTTGCTAAGCTTCGAGTCGGCAGTTCGCTCGGCATACTGCGGAGGTTCCGGAATGAAAGTCCAGCTCTTCTTTCCGTCGAAGATCGCAGAGTACTCGGATTTTTCCGATTTCTCGTCCTCGCTCCGCACGTTTATAAAAAATCGGCCGTCTTGTGCGGCAGCCAGCTTCACCTTGGCTTTGGCGATGAAGATTTTGGGATCTTCCCCGTTTTGACGGCCGACCCCCACGCTGGAGGCGTAAGCGTACCGCTGCACGTCAGCGAATTTCTGGGAAACCTTCTTCAGCAATTCTATGGCGGCGGGGTCGGACTGCTGAGCCGAAGCAGGAGCTGCAGCGGCTAGAAGAACAAGGGCTGCCAGACTAAAAGATCGTCGAGTTGTCAGCAGAAAATGAGAGGGCATGTGTAGGTCTAACATGTGTTTTGGACTGGCTACGGAGGCGCTTGAGGAAATGGTAGCAGATTGCCGGGGCAGCTGCGAACCCCGCTTTCTGCCTAGGAATAGGCGCAATGGACGGGAGATTGAGCGTAGTTTTTCGGACTATTTCAAATTGAGACTTGTTTCTGGCATGTCGCTAGGGTAACATTCTCAAACAGAGGCTATTCCATGAACTTTCGTATTTTGACCACTTCCGCGGCAATCATTCTGTGCTCGATGGCCGCATTCGCTCAGGACGGTCCGTTCCAGGTTCGCTACGCGTCGAATCTGGCGATTGGTGATTCCGTCGTGAACATCACCAACAGCGGCG
>JANXQZ010000130.1 GCA_025353235.1 Bryobacterales bacterium | reverse complement strand
GATCCGTCCGGAAAAACTGCCCGGACTTCTCTTACTCGGATTGCTTCATTTACGTTTTCCCGAATTCTGGGACGGCGCGGAGGGAGATTTCTCGGAGGAATCATCTAAAAGTGGTTGCGGGATTTATTCAAACGGCTCATTGTTTTTTAAGATCTCCCATCGATAGGGAGATACTTGTCATTATAGACGGAGTTTAGCAGAGTTCTTAGTTTACGGTTACGGTTTTCTGGATGTGGTCTACGCCGAGGTCGTTCGCCACCGTCAATGTGATGCCGTAGACGCCCGGATTCGTAAACGTGTGTGTTACCGTTTTGCCCCAAGCTCCGGAAAAATCTCCGAAATTCCAGCCGTACGTAAGGTTGCCCCCGACAGATCCCGATGCGTCTATCGTTACCGTGAGCGGCCCTAGTCCCGAAGGCGGCGTCACAGTGAAGGCAGCTGTCGGCGATGCAGGTCCAGTCGCAGTGGCGATCGTCAGAAGTAGGCTGCGGGTTCCGGTGCCGCTGGCGTTTGTAGCGCTGAGCAAAATATTCGAAGCACCAGCGACGCTGGGCACACCTGAGATGAGTCCGGTTGCCTGGTTGATGCTAAGAGCAGGGGGCAGACCTGCGGCACCGAAACTCGTCGGCCCATTGGTTGCCTGGATGGAGTAGGTGAAGTACGAACCTGCAGTGCCGGTCGCAGTGCTGGTGCTAAGGATAGTCGGAACGGCGGAGGTGGGCACTTGCAACGTGACTCCGGAGGCCGTGAAACTATTGGGAGAAGTATTGCCCACCGCGTCGTACGCGCGGACCCGGGCGTAATAAGCGGTGGAGGGTCGCAGACCGCTTATCTGTCGGCCCAAAGCAGACCCTACATCCAAGTTTTGATAGCTCGGCAAAAAGCTGAAGAAGGACGGATCCGTGGCGACGTCGATGCGATAGCCTGTAGCGGCGGCGATCCAGGATAGGTTCAGCGAACTCGAGGTCGCATTCGAAAAAGCCACGCTGGTGGGAGCGTTGAGAGCAACGGGCACGCTTGCAGCCACCGCGAACGCCAGGTCGTCATGGTCATCGTAGCCGCCGCCAGAGCAGGAAGACGGACCACCCCCATAGCGGAAGCTGGCCCGCACAGCCTGGAGCGACCCGCTTGGCAGCGTGTAGGTTGTGGATAATACCTGCGAGCCCGGCATGGAAGGCCTGAGTGTGCCGGCGAATATCCAATTCGGCGAGTTGGCGTTCCCTGTGTAATACAGGTCCAACGAGTCCAACGCGAAATTCGCGTAGGCCCATACGGTGGATTCAATTCGGATCGTCTTGCCCGCGGCGAATGGTTGTCCGTCCAGCGTCGACACTCGGATGCGATCGTTCGATTCATCGGCGTGGTAGGTTCCCGTGGTTCCATCCGGGCACGAATTGAAAAGAGTATTTGGCTGGTTTGGTTCGGAACCTCCAGTCATGCTTCCGCGGCCATTCAGAAGAACGCCGGAGTCGCAAGCGGATAGCTTGTCAGTGCAGGAAGGAACCATCAGGATTGGATCGTAGCGGGCTTGCCCCGAATTCGATATTGTCAGATTCACTCGGGCGGCGGCTTGCAGACCGGCATCGTTGACCGCCGTTGCGCTCAACGAGAATGCTCCGTTGTTGATGAGAGTTGTATCTAACTGATAAGTCCAGATCGTAGTGCCCGTAGCCAACCCGAGGTCATGGACTCCGTCGCTGATCCTTACGCTTGCGACTCGCTGGTTATCGGACGCCGTTCCAGAGACTGTAACCATGCCAGACACTACGGAATTGTTAGCCGGAGAGGAAATGTTGATGCTGGGAAGAGTAGGGACAATCGCGTAGCTAAGGCCGTGGTGCCCGGCAGCGGCGATCAGCTGCGTGAAATGGGGCCCGTGGGTGGGATCGCCATCGGGGCTGTCGCGCAAAGCGACCTCTCGCACAGCAGAAGGGATATCGTGAGAGTTGGCCCAAAACACGGGCAAAACGAGGTTCTCCGCCAGCGCAATGCCTTGCACCCGTCCCAGAGCCGCGATCAGATTCGTGCGCAGATCCCAAGCGAATCCCATCCAGGCCTGACCTTCCGTATGTACTTCGTCGCCCGCATGATAAATATAGTTGTTCACGCCATCGCGGATCTCGCTGCCAGGCGTGCCAAAGAATCCTTCGCCGAAAGAGGGCTGTCCCGAGACGTACATGGCCATGATGTCGCCCCAGCCTTCACTCAGCGCTCCATCGGTAATGCCACCGATCGAATCGTCGATGAAGTGCCCGTATTCGTGGAATATCAAAGTGTCGTAGGCCGAGTTGAGGCAACCACCTCCGCTCTTGAAAAAATTGATCGAACTGCCGTCATAGTACGAATTGCAGGTGTCCCGTTTATTTACTTGTATCGGAAGCACGCTGTCGATCCCAATGGGATTCACTCCGTGAGCCTTGATGTAATCATGAACTTCGTGTTCATGAATATATCCGTTCACTGAGCCACATCGGTCTCCGCGTTTCCGGACGGATTGAAGAGAAGATTTACGGGAATGACTGCCCCGTTGGCGATGGTAACCAGCAGCGGCGTGTTGCTTTGGTCTTGCACCACGCCCCAGCGGCCGGTAAGACCAACGGAAACATTCGCGGCGGACGGAGTGGTAAAAGCGTATTTCCCTAGAGAATCCGTGTAGGCGTCAACGCCCAGACCGTCGGAGATTTTCAAGTCCGGGAGCAGGAGGGTGTTCAGCAGGGTACCGGTGAGCAGCGGGTTGAACGCAACGGCGCGTCCACTCACCTGTCCAGCGTAGCCGGCATAGCGCCGGTCGTCCCAAACGTAGACCTTGCCCGCCGCGTTTACTCCGGCATGAAGTCCTTCGTCCATCAGCGAATATTCTTGAAGCGCTTCCCAGTGGTCGCCGAACCACCGGATCTTGGGCGAGAGGTTCCGAGCTTTGGCGCTGCCGACGCGCAGGGCAAGTTGTTGGCGAGCAGTCTGGTCGGCAGGTGCCTGGGGAAAAGCAACCGCGATCGCCGGGTAGAGGCTTGATCGCAGAGACTCAATCTGCATTGGAATGATGGCGGGATCGTAAGAAAACAAAACGTCGGCATCCGCCACATCGATCGTCTGGAAAGTTTGAACCAGGCGGACATAGACCCGGTCGCGCAGGCCAGAGAGCCCGGGAACCAAGTGGATGTAGTCCGCCCGCAATTCAGGCGTTTGACTGACATTGAGCAATTCGGGATGAGCCCGAAAAAGGCTGAGAAGCTGAAGACTGTCGCTGTTGTTCGCTGCTCCCGGCAAAGCCGAGGACGATGGCGGCGCACTCGGCACGACGGGAGCGATCAGCATCGAGCGAACCGGGGGAGGCGCCGCAGGAACTGCGTCAAGAGGCATTCCCGCTATCGAGGTGACAGTCTGAGCGGGCGGGCGGGCTGCCCAAATGATCGTGCTAAGAGCCAGTGTGAGGGCTAAGGCAGTTATCAGACGCAGTATGGGTTTCATCCAGATGATGTTGAGTGACGTGTTCGTTAAGCCGTTAGGGGAGGAACCAAGGTCTTTAAAAATTCGTGGGCCACATGGAAACCGCGACGGTATTGCTCCGTGAAGTTGCCTTGATCGTAGGCTGGATAATAGAAGTTATCCTCGTTCTCAATGTTCATCGCGCCAGCATAACCCGCTTCCGATAATACCGAGAAAAAGCCTTTCCAGTCCACCGATCCGTAGCCAGGCACAC
>JANXQZ010000125.1 GCA_025353235.1 Bryobacterales bacterium | reverse complement strand
GTTTTCGGGCTCGCCAACGAGGGGCGAGAACTTCTGATGATAGGATTTGATTATCCAACCTTGCCGCACGCTAGACGCCATGGTCCAGCAGGTTACATGAAGTACAGCAGTTATCGGGATTGGCTTCGCGACGAGTTTCTGTTCCGGTGCGTGTACTGCCTTCAGCGTGAACAGTGGTCCAATCGCGGCACCACGTTTCATGCGGATCACTTTTTTCCTGTGGCCATGAATCCGGATTTGGAGTGCGAATACTCGAATCTCGTTTACGCATGTGCAACCTGCAACGAAGCGAAACAGGCTACCCTGGGCCTTCCGAACCCTTGCCGAGTGGCATTTCACGATTGTCTCCGCGTCATGGCCGACGGTCGAGTTGATGCCCTGAACGCTGAAGGGCATAAGCTTAAACAAGTCCTGCGACTGAATAATAAGAGCAACGTTCGCCAGCGCTCGCGCTGGATGCGAGTCCTTGAGGTACTCAAGAAGATGGATCCGGACCTCTACAAAGAATACATGGGATTCCCCACGGATCTGCCCGACCTTAGGACTAAGCGAGTTCCAGAAAACACGAGGCCCGACGGAGCCGTGAACTGCTACCTCGCTCTTCGAGAACGCGGTGACCTGCCGGCGACTTACTAGATCGGTCGAAGGCGCTCCGCTGATCCGGGTAATTTCTATGTGTGACGCTGTCAGATTTTGGGTTAGCCCAAGGTCAGCGGCTGACTATGATACATTCGTGAGCTTGTAACCCATGATCATCCCGCAGACGAGCACCTTTCCATCCGGTCCTACGCAGCTAAACTCAGCCCTCATCAAGAGCACCGTCGTGGCAGCCCTTGGGGGACTCCTCTTCGGGTTCGACACTGCCGTAATCGCGGGCACCACCAAGGCGCTTACCGAGACATATCACCTCTCCGACGTTTCCTTGGGCTGGACCGTCTCGAGCGCGCTCTGGGGGACGATCATCGGTGCAATGTTCGCGGGCATTCCGGGTGATCGTTACGGGCGCAGGGATAGTCTCCGCGTCATGGCTGTTCTCTATGTGATCTCCTCCGTCGGTTGCGCGTTTGCTTGGGATTGGTACTCGCTCATCTTCTTTCGCTTCATCGGCGGACTAGGGATTGGCGGCTCGTCCGTATTAGGTCCTATGTATATCGCCGAGATTGCGCCGGCGAAATGGCGCGGCAGGCTGGTCGGATTTTTTCAATTTAATGTCGTATTCGGGATTCTACTGGCCTATTTTTCGAACTACTGCATCGGGCTGGCTGATTTCGGAGCGGCTGAATGGCGCTGGAAATTGGGCGTCTCCGCACTTCCCGCAGCGGTATTTTTGCTCATGCTCTTCAGCATCCCCCGCAGTCCGCGCTGGCTGGTAAAGAAGCAGCGCGTGGCTGAAGCTAGGGAGGTGCTTCGCATAACTGGCGGAGCGAACTACGAACAGGAACTAACCGAGATCGTCCAATCCATCGATGCCGACCACGGCCATGGCGACGAGCCGCTCTTCTCATGGAAGTATCGCCTGCCCATTTTCCTGGCCGTCTCGATTGCGATGTTCAATCAATTATCAGGAATCAACGCCATTCTCTATTACCTGAACGACATTTTCGAGAAAGCCGGCTTCAGCAAAGTATCCGGCGATTTGCAAGCAGTCGCGATCGGTGGAACGAACCTGCTCTTCACGATGATCGCAATGTCGATTATAGACCGCGTAGGGCGTAAGACTCTGCTGCTGATCGGGTCAGTGGGAACGGCTGTTTGCCTAGCAGGCGTGTCGTGGATCTTCTTCCAGAAGCAGCACGAAGACTTGCTCGTATGGCTGCTGGTCGGCTACATCGCCTTCTTCGCATTTTCCCAGGGCGCCGTGATCTGGGTCTACATCAGCGAGGTGTTTCCAAATCGCGTTAGGGCCAAGGGACAGAGCCTGGGCAGCCTTTCGCATTGGTTGATGGCCGCGCTGATCTCGCAAACCTTCCCGCT
>JANXQZ010000096.1 GCA_025353235.1 Bryobacterales bacterium | reverse complement strand
GTCGTTCTCTTGATAATTGATGAAGCTCCAGCGCACAAAAGCTCGATGCTTGTCAGTAATAGTTTGGTCGATACGAAGAGTGAACTGGTCCTGATCGAGCTTGGCCGACGGAGCGAACACAGCGCGCGTTCCAGCATTGGGATCCGGAATATATTTGGCGAAGAACAGCGCCTGCGGGGAAAGTCGGCTTGCGGGAATGCGATTCCCAGGGAATGGCAGCCCGGTGGTCGGATCATAAATTACGTTCAGTCCCGCAGCGCTAAAGTCGCCGGACTTCTGCGCGGCTGTCGGCACCAAACTGTTGAACACCTGCCCCGCGCGCTGCCGCATCCCCTCATAATTTGCGAAAAAGAAGGTTCTATTTCGCCCATTATAAAGTTTGGGAATCCAAAGCGGCCCGCCCACTCCGCCGCCAAACTGATTCCGCTTCAGAACGTCTCGCTGCAGAGCGAAGAAGTTGCGCGCATCCAGCTTGTCGTTGCGCAGAAATTCGAAAAGCACTCCATGGAATTCATTCGTGCCTGACTTGGTGGTGCCGTTCAGCACGCCTCCCGCGTTTCGAAACTCGGCGGTGTATTCGCTCTGCTGAATCTGAAATTGATCGAGCGCATCCACCGATACCTGAATCAGCGTGCCGCCTTGATGATGATCGGTGGTGTCCACCCCGTCGAGATAAAACGAGGTCTGATTTCCCCGCACGCCGCTGATCGACGTGCCCGATTCGTAATTCGCGCGAATGCGCAGCAGGTTCCCAGTGCCAGGGAGCAGCGTCGCCCCAGGCGTAAGCCGTGCCAGCTCATAGAAGCTCCGCCCATTCAGCGGCAGGTCGGCGATTTGCTTGGTGGTAATCTCCTGGCCGAGCGTGCCGGATTCGGTGTTCAACAGAGGCGCAGTCGCATTCACTTCGATCTTCGTCGAAGTCTCGCCGATCCGCAGCGCGACATCCACGCGTGCGGACTGTCCCACGATCACCTCGACATTGTTGATCTCAGCCGTGCCAAACCCGGGAGCCGAAACTTCCACCGCATACAATCCAGGGTTCACCGGAGTCAGGGCAAAGTCGCCCGCCTGATTGGTGGTCAAAGTTTGCACCTGATTTGTGCCGGTGTTCGTAATCACGACCTTGGCATTGGGAACCAGCGCCTTGTTAGGATCGGTCACGGTGCCAACGATTCTGCCCGACTGCACCTGACACAAGCAGGCCGCAGCCGTCAACGCAAAAACTAAGAAGAGCTTCATGGCTCCATCCATACTATTCCAATCGCTAATCAGGATACATCCTGGTTCTTCCTCCCCGCGACGATTTGGACCCGCTGTCTTGTACTCCGGTTTGCTGCCAATGTGGGGCAGATTGTTAATCTGCAGCCGATTGTTAATCGGCTCTCCACGTTGCTGTCTAGTCAGAGCAGATTGACAATCTACCCCACTTTGATTCGAGCCGCCTGTTGCATGGTTACCGCAGTGTTTTCTTAGACGTTCTGAACTGATCCGCAGACTCGAAACCGCCACCGTTTACGGCTTGCCGCAATGTACTACTGTCCAGTAACTTTTCGCAGGCCGCAACGAATTTCTAACGCCTCGTGGAAACAGCACGGTTTGCTGCCACTGTGGGGCAGATTGTTAATCGGCTCTCCACGTTGCTGTCTAGTCAGAGCAGATTGACAATCTGCCCA
>JANXQZ010000025.1 GCA_025353235.1 Bryobacterales bacterium | reverse complement strand
GATACAATTCTAATCGATATTCAGAACCGGACTATCGATGTGGAAGTATCAGCAGATTTGATCAAAGCGCGGCTGTCGAAGTGGAAAGCTCCGGAGCCGCGCTATAAGACGGGAGTATTTGCAAAATATGCCGCCCAAGTTGGTTCAGCAGCACAGGGCGCGATGACAACCGCCCAACTTTAAGAGTGCATATTAGCTGATCACGCTCACGGGCTTCGGGGCGGTGAGGTGAGTCTCGATCATTTTCACGATGTCCGCCTTTCCCACAGCTCCAACCTTCTGCTCGACGATTTTCCCGCCCTTGAAGAGGAGCAGAGTGGGAATTCCGCGAATGTTGTAGCGCATGGCCGTCCCGCCATTCTCGTCGACGTTCAGCTTTCCGACCTTGACTTTCCCGTCATAGTCGACCGCAACGGCATCCACCGTCGGGGTCATCATGCGGCACGGTCCGCACCATTCCGCCCAGAAATCAACGAGAACCGGGACGTCAGAATTCAGGACCTCTGTATCGAATGCGCCGTCCGTAAATATAAGTGTTTTGTCGCCAGCCATAATCTTCTCCTATCTATAGATGTGAGTGCGTAGAAAAGGATTCACACTGCAGCCAAGCTGCGGTTTAGCGCCGAAGATCGGGAGGCGGAGGAATCGCATGATAAACCTCTACGACTTGGGGCTTGGCTGAGCGGATTATAGGTTTCGGAAGCCCGCCTTCTCCCAACGAGCGATGGACAGGTCACCCGGAAAAGCCATGCCGGATAGCTGGCTCGTGATCATCGCCACTATGTAGTGAGCCCCCAGACCTGGCACGTCTACGGCCCGAGCACCAGACGGGGACGCTGTTCAGTGGTTGAAAGGTCGGTGAACGGAAAAGGCAGAATGACCAGATCAAAAGGTGTCATAGATCCGGTCTTCTTCATTTTCCCATTCCGAGAAGGAATGTGATTTGCAGCGTTCAGAAGAGCCCGGTTCTCTTGGCGTTGGGAGAAGAACGCCTGCAAGGCGTCCACTACGATCGCCCGCTGCGACGTCCGCTCTCTCGCAACAAGCATTCGCAGTGCTTCGACCAAGTCAGGACGATCACTCAGATCGAACGTGAGTTTTAGCCGATCTGCCACAATACAGCTTACCCTTTTACGGGTTCCCCACGGTAGGAGGAGCGCTTAACAAACGCCGATACAGCGCCGAATATTCGGCAGCGGATGTGTCCCATGAGAAGTCCTTCCGCATGCCGCGTTTCATCATCGCTGCCCATTTATCCGGCTCGGCATAAGCGCTCAGCGCCTCGTCCACCGCAGCCAGCAGAGCAGAACCAGCGTATTCCGAAAATTTGAAACCGGTCTCCGAGCCAATGGTATCGTCCAGTCCCCCGGTAGCCCGCACGATCGGCACAGTTCCATAACGCAGGCTGTAAATCTGGTTTAATCCGCATGGTTCGTAGCGGCTCGGCATGAGGAACATGTCGGCACCCGCCTCCACTCGATGAGCGAGACCGTCGTTGTAGCCGATCCAGTTTCCAAATC
>JANXQZ010001239.1 GCA_025353235.1 Bryobacterales bacterium | reverse complement strand
ATGGATATTTGGCTTCCCGACATGGATTCGAACCACAGCCTTTCGTGACCGGCCGACGTTGTGATGTACTGAACGTGATGCGAACCGCAACATGAACGCCTGGATCGACTGTATGACCTCGGTCGATGCACCCTCGGATGGCCTCTCGGCTGTTACCGTTGAATTGGGCCACATTCTGGTTCTTAGAATTCACGGATCGTAAGACAGACTTGAAGGCACTATCAATCGACCCTATCGGCATGAGCTGACCAAGAATATCGGGTTCGGCGTTGTCTTGCGGGCGAGAAAAATGGAACAAAAATGGGACATCGACTTATATAACGAGACTGTACCTAAGTTGTAGCTGGACAGGAAATCTGGCAATGGTGGCCGACGTGCGCCGAACGCCCGGATCTCTGACGATCTCAACAGGGCACCGGGGGCATTGTCGACGAGGCTGGTGATGGAGAGCTGGCCGCCTGGCTCTTGTCCACCGATGATGAACGGCTCAGCCGTGTTTCCGGCGCACCCGGATCCGATGATGATTACGTTTTGCATGGACTTTGAGGGGGTAGGTTCCATTTCATGCTATTAAAGGGGGCGGCAGGTGACGGTATGATAAGAGCGATCTTGCAGGCCGAAAAGGAATGAACATGAGATCGCTGGCGCTATTGTTTCTTTTCACCCTCGCTCTTGGGGCGCAACGCAAACCCGGGAACCCGATCGACCACCTTCCGCCCAACATCGAGATCCTGACAAGCTTCGGCGAGCGAGCCGATATCTCTCCCGACAATCAGCGTGTTGCGTTTATGGGCAAGAGCTTCGGCGATGCTTTCACGATCGATCTGAAAACGCGCGTGATTCGCTGCCTCACGTGCAATGTTCCTGGCGCGGCCTTCCTCCGGGTGATGCACTTGAGCACCGGCGACTATCTCCTGATCGGGCCGGAACGTTTCGAGGACATTCGGACCAGCCGCACGCGTGATAACGAGCTCTGGTTTCTCGGCAAAGCGCCCGGATCGAAGCCCGTGCGCCTTGGCCAGAAGATGAGCGAGGGAGCGGCTCTCTCGAAAACGACCCTAAAAATTTCCTACTCCGTGTTGCCGCCGCAAGATCCGTCGCTGGCTCCTCAGGCATCGCGACTCGAGACTGCTGAGTTGGACCTCTCTGGCACGCCGAAGCTCGTGAACCGAAAGGTAGTCTTCGAGAGCAAAGACGAGAGCTGCCGTTTGGAGGCGCAAGATTTTTACGACAACGACACAAAGATGACGTTCACGTGCTACGAGCCTAAGGGGCTGGCTTCGGCAATGGGCATAGACTTGGCGACCGGAGCGGTCACCAACATGTCCAAGGCGACGGGATCGTATAACGAGTGCGAGGGCATCTTCCCCGGCGGCCAGTATACGTGCGTGGAAGCGGACCGGCAGTGTGAGAGGTTGGGCGGTAAACGGGGCTCCGGCAACATCGATATATGGAAGCTGAAATTGGACGGCACCGGAAAGGAGTTTACCCGGCTGACGCATTTCAACGATTACGAAGGGGGGAAGGCGTCTAATCCGGTCGTGTCTACGGATGGAGGCTTTATGGCTTTTCAATATGCGCGGACTACGGATCCGGCTGGCGTGGGGTACGGACTGCTGATTTACTGGTTTCGGAAATAGCCGGTTTCCGTGGAGCGAGATCCTGAAGACTAAACTACAGGTTGGCGGCAGGAGAGTGCCGTACGGGCCAAATATTGTCCGAGCTTGGTTTGACACCGTCTTTCAATACGCCTTTAGAGGACTGGAAAGTGAACGAGTTTTCTTGGCCGGGCGAGACTGGACATTTCGGTTCCAGACACGTGCCTTGGAGTACCTTAACCCTTTGGCCAAGCACCTACCCGCAGCAGCCCGAGAGAATCTAGAACAGTTTGTCTCCTTCTTTCCTCTGGTCAGGCCGAGAATTTCAGATCATGATTTCTGCGAACATCAGCTGGAAGAAAATTGCCGTGCTTATTTCAATGCAATCTTGGAATCCCCTTCGTTTCAAAAAATCTTCGAGAATGTCGCATCGGAAGCCCCTGACGCCATGGGTAGGGAGTTCAGAAGTCACTTTGGCGCGTATACCGCGCAAACGGATTTCATGGGCAGCTTGGCCGAGTACCTGATCAACAACGTGGAGCGCTTACCTAGCTACTACAGCACTGCGCAGTTGTGGGATCGCTATCGAGACCGTTTTCTGCCGCTCGCCTTCGATCCGGCGCTCGCCCACCTTCGAACTGCCACCGAGCAAGCGGGCTGCAGCATGCTCGAAGCAGTAAATGATTTGACATCTTTACTGAAGGAAAAACGCTCCGAGTTGTCTCTGCGGTTTGATGTCCCATATGTTGCGGAACTCGACAACGTGAGGTGATGATCCGCGACCCACTTCAGCAACCCATTAAGCTCGTGATCGACACGAGCCTGCTAGTTCTGATCCTTGGATACAAGTGCATGCTCCTTGATAAAGCGGAGCCTTTGGAGCGGGTCCGAGTCCTTAATCAGATTCGCGGGCGCGACGGAGGCATTCTGACGCAGCGGTTTGACGATCTTTGGAGCCTGTTCTGGAGTGCAGCAAGCCGGACTGTCACGCAGCATGTAATCGCCGATGGGCTCAGTACACTCGGATGCGGTGATCCGTGAATGTTAGAAAGGGCGTGAGCGCCGCCTTCCGCATGTGACAGTCCACGCAAGCTTCCTTCTTTGCCTGCTTGCACGCCGAGTGACAAGTCAGACAGCGTTCGGTATAGAAAGAATTCGCACGCGGGCGAGCGTCCTGGTGAGGATCGTGACACGTGGTGCAGCTCAGCTTCCCGCTTTGAGTGAAGCAGCGGCTGGCCATCAGCCCGATCGGTGCGAATCGGACGGAAACAGGATCTTCGATCTCCGGCTCCGGACTCAATGCTCCGGCCGGAGGCAGGCGGTGGCACTCGCCGCAGAATTTCACTTGAGCCTTGGCGGTCAGCCGTGCTGGATTCATTATGCTCCCGGCCTTCGCTGCTACGTGCGCTGCCCCGGGTCCGTGGCAGCGTTCGCAGGAAACTCCAGGTTGCATATTCGAGAGATCCGGTGCCGTGGCCCCGTTCTTGACGCCAGTCGCGTGGCAGTTAAAACATTGAGTAACGGTGCGGTTGTCCTGCAAAATCCCCAGTTTTGCGAGAGCGGTGTTGGCCGCCGCCGGGTGGCCGAACGTCAATGCAAACTGGTGCGCCTGAGGAAAGTATGAGAAGCGATGCTCGAAATATTGACCGTCGATGGTTCCCACCGGCGTGATGCCTTGCGCGCCCGCTCCGAAGGCCCATTCGAAAATCGCTGGCGGTTGGTCCGGGTTTCGGCGAGCTTTCAAAAGCTCCGCGACCGGACTTTGCGCGATGGGACGCAACGCCGCGAAGTGTCGAGAGTTCACCTGCTTTCGATATTCCGGGCGATGGCACGTCGCGCATGCTTCCGCGCCGACAAATGGACTCGCTCCGCGCGCTAGAGAGGCACCCGCAATCATCACGGCCAACACTCCAAGGGCTCTCGCCGACTTAGGGCTTTGCGGTAAGTTGCGGCTCAGACTTGGCCTTCGTTGACTGGATTTGGCGGATGGCCGCGTACTCCGATTGCGCTTCCACCGACCGCCCCGCACCTTTGTACAGCAGCGCAAGTCGGTAGTGCGGAGTTGGATTGACGGGATCCAATTTAGCCGCGGCCTGCAACTCATGAACAGCTTCATCATTGCGGCGTTCCTCGGCCAGTATGATGCCTAAACGAAGGTGCGCCTCGGACGAGTCAGGATTACAGGCCAGCGAGCGTCGATAGTAGCGAGCCGCGTCGTTGGGCTTTTGGCTGGTTCGCGCGATCTCGCCGAGATAGAACGAGGCCAGAGCGTGGCAGCTCTGGAGCGACAACTCTTTCTCGAACCAAGGCTTGGCATTTTCGGAATCCTGCTGCCGCCAATAAAGATATCCGACAGCGAAGCTCGCATTCGGCTGGGATGGGTTCCTTTCCACCGCGAGCTTATATTCGGCGAGAGCCTTTTCGGGCTGCGCCTGATTCTCAAGAGCGTTGCCCATGAGAAAGTGCATCCAAGAGGATTCGGGAAACCGCCTGTTTAACTCGACAAATTCCTTGCGCGCTTCCTGCTGCCGACCCAACACGCGATTGCATTCCTCGCGCAGATAGAGCACGTGTTCCATGTCGGGGCCGACCTCGATGCCTTGGAGTTCAGCCACCGCTTGGGCATAGTTCGCAAGCTGAAAATGGGCCATTCCGAGCAGATACCGAGCCCTGCTCGCCAGTTTTTGATCCTGGGCCGCAGAGCTTAGAGGGACCGTTGCTTCCTTCGCGCGTCCCATCCGAAGCAGCGCTAATCCTAGATTTAGCTGGCCCTCACGATTTGCGGGATCGAGCCGGGAAGCGGCCTGAAATTTTGCCAGGTCAGAGGAGAGATCGTCGGAGGCCGCGAGACACCTGAGACACAAAAGCGCGACTATCCACGATCGTCCCGCCGATGTATGCGTATACTTCCAGGTCAGAAGAACAGCCTCAGCCCTAATTGTATATCGCGAGCATCTCTGGCCGAGACTGCCGCGCCGAAGTCCGCCGCGCCATAATTGGTTCGAAAACCGTTCCACTGGGCGTGATTGAAAAAGTTATAAAACTCGGCGCGGAACTGCAGGCCGGCGCTCTCACTCTTGAAAACGTGACGGAAGTTCTTGAACAGCGAGGCGTCCGTATTGTTGATTCCCGCACCCCGTACTGTGTTCCTGGCCGCGTTGCCAAAGCTGCCGACAGCCGGTCTCGCAAAGGCGGTGGGATCGAACCATTGCTGGCGCGTACCGATTACCGTAGGCGTGTGGACCACGTCGGGCCGATAGGGAGCTCCGCCGATGCCGGCGTTGTCGCCGGGCAGCGAAATGTTCAACGGCGTGCCCGTTTCAAAGATGCTGATTCCGGAGAATTGCCAGTCGCCCAAAACCCGTCCGCCGATGCCATGGCCTTTATAGGGGATGTCGTAGACATAGCTCATGATGAGGATCTGCCGCCGGTCGAAGTTGCTGCTCGCTCGTTCCAGATTCCAGTGGTAAGCGTCCTGGTGGTTATTTCCGGGGACGTCACCGCTGGCGTAGTCGAGGGAGTGCGAGTAGGTGTATGACGCTTGCAGCGTCAGCCCGTGATACTGCTCGGTGCGCAGACTGGCCTGCAACGAATTGTAGTTCGAATTCGTTCCGTTGAAGTACACATTGATATTCCCGTAGCCCGGGTAAGGACGGGCTTGATTCACGTTCAACTGACCTGCCAGCACTCTGGCCGCCTGATCCGGATAGGGCTGATTTATGTTGCGAGTATCCGACAAGAAAGTGCCCTTGGTGCCGACATAGCCGACGTTGGCGACAACGCCGTGCGATAGCCGTTGTTGAATGCCCAAATTGTACTGTTGGACCTGCGGAACAGGATACTTCGGATCGTATACGGTCAGATTGGAAACTGGGATTGCGCTTCCGCCGCCGCCGGGGTTGCTCAGGGTGGTGTTGAAGATGGTCGCCGTCGACACAAAGGGCGGGTTCGGGGCGACATTGTAGATATCGTTGCCCTGAATGCGCTCGTAGTACAAGCCGTAGCCAACGCGAAGCACCGTATTATCGCCGAATGGACGCCATGCGATTCCCACGCGAGGCTGGAAAAGCAGCCAGTGATTGTCGACCAATCCGCGCGGGATCCCGTTCTTGCCGGCAGAGCCCAGTCCGTTATAACGATCGCCGGTGCCAGGCACTACCAAGCCCTTGCTGTCGATCTGAGGGGCCTTGGCCGGATCGTACAGCTTGAGATAGAACGAGGCTACGCGATCCTTTTCTTCGTAGGCATGCGGGAAGCCGTCCCACGAAAGACCGGCGGTTAGAGTCAAGCGGGATGAAACTTTCCAGTTATCGCTCACATACAAGTTGGCGCTGTGGGTTATGTAGTTCGGCGCATATTGGTTCTGGAGCTCAGTGTATTGAAACGCATTGCCCAGCAGAAAATCGGCGAAAGCATGTCCGGTGGAGCTTCCGTTAAAACTGAAATTTCCGTTGGTTTGGCCGAATAGATCCTGCTGCTTGTGAAAGTTCATGTAGAGTCCGCCGAGGACTATGGTGTGCGCGCCGCGCGTGAGAGTGAGATTGTCGCGGGCAATGAAGATTTCAGCGGCATTGGTCCAGGGCCACGATGCCAGATCGTAGTTGAGCGAGTAGACCCCGGAGAGAGAAATATTCGGAATCCTGTTCAGGCGATTCTCCGGAAACAACTCGGGGATGTTCAGACCCGCCGGTCTTTGATAGTTCCCGTGGAGAGAAAGATCTAAAGGCTGGTAAGTCCAGCTCGCGGATACCTCGTTCACGGCGCGCGCGCTGATGGTTGAGGTCAACTGCCCCAGGTACAACTTGGGGTTGTTCTTCAGCAAAGTCGTAGTAGTGGGGAAGGTGTTTCCGGACCACAGGTTGTTGGTGAAATTCTGATTGTTCGACTCTTCGATAAAGCGGAAGAACATCTGTTCGCGATCGTTGAAGTTGTGATCCACGCGCACGATCTCTTCCCGCAAATCAGTGGGCACGCTGAACGCTCCAGTGAAAAATCCGTTAGCGGGATTGGTGGGCAACAGAAAAATGAAGTTGGGCTTGGCAAGAATCGCCGCATTGGGATCAATGCGCGAGGCCGGGATAATGTTGCCCGGGAAAGGCTGATGGGTTAACGGATCGATGATCGGCTTGCTGTAATCGCTGAAGTCTCCGGTGCGTTCTTGCAGGGTAGGAGTCGCACTGTTGAAGATGGAAGACTGGCGCAGCTTGCGCCACTCCTCGTTGTAGAAGAAGAAGGTGCGCGACTTGGATTGCGGGTACAGCTTCGGGATGAAGAACGGGCCGCCCACATTGAAGCCGAACACATTGAAGCGCAAGGGCGGCTTCGGCTGACCATTCAGATTTGTGAAGAAATTCTTGGCGTCTAGCTTATCGTTCCGGACGAACTCCCAACCTGTGCCGTGAAACGAGCGCGCGCCGGATTTGGTGGATACATTCATCTGGCCTGCCGAACCGAAGCCGGTATCCACGGCGGAGTTGGCCGTCTCTACTTTAAACTCCGCGATGGCCTCCACCGAGGGCAGCACAGCAATGCAGCCGCCGCAGCCGCGATCATAATCTTCCTGACCATCCATGCGCCAGACATTTTGACTGGTCCGCAGGCCGTTGAACGCGATGGCGGTGCTGGAGGTAACTCCCACCGGCGTATTCAGCGAAGGCTGCGTGGAAGAAGCACCGGGAACCAACGCAGCCAGCGAAGTGAAGTTGCGGCCGTTCACCGAAAGCGCTTCCACTTGCTGCCCGTTTACCACCTCGCCTACCGTGGCGCTCTCGGTCTGAAGGTGTACCGCCTCCGCTTTCACTTCGATGGTCTCTTGAACTGTGGTGACGTCGAGTTGCACGTCGATACGGAGGTTGTCGCGAAGGTTGACAGCTAATCCGGTTTGCCGCGCGAGAGAGAATCCCGGAGCGGTGGCTTCCAGGGTATAGGTTCCCGCCGGAAGCGCCGGAGCCGTATAGTTTCCCGATTCGTTCGCGGTAAACGAGCGGATTAGGCCCGTTTCGTGGTTGATCAGCTTGACCGTGGCAACGGGCACGGCTGAACCGCTCTTGTCAGTGATGAGACCTGAACTTGAGCCGAGATTTTGTCCAATTAGGAGACTGGGGGCAAGTAACGCCGCGATTAAGCCCAGTAGGGAAAACGTGTTTCGTAAGCCGCCGGAACAATTCGACATAGAAGGTCCTCTCGAGACTGTCTGAGTGTACTTGGATCTGGCCTATTATACTGAAGCCGCTTACACACATTATTCACGGTTATGAAAAATGTCAAGCGGCAGGTTTTGCCTACGCGCTAATAATGGAACAGCAATGTTACGCGCGCTTACTTGTAGCTGGGTCTGCCTCTCGATGCTGTTAGCGCAATCCGCCGATCCGCCCCTCTATTCGAATCCCAGCCTGACTCCGGATCAGCGCGCGCAGGATTTGGTTTTCCGCATGAGTCTCGCCGAGAAGGTATCGCAGATGCAAAATTCGGCACCTGCCATTCCACGCTTGGGGATTCCCGAATACGACTGGTGGAATGAGGCCCTGCACGGCGTGGCCTACGCGGGACTCGCAACGGTTTTCCCTCAAGCCATCGGGCTCGCCGCCACTTGGGATACCGATCTGCTGCATCGAATTGCCGACGCCATCTCCACCGAGGCTCGCGCCAAGTTCAACCAGGCGCAGCGCGACGGGAACCGCAGCCGCTTCCACGGGCTTACTTTCTGGTCGCCGAACATCAACATCTTTCGCGACCCGCGCTGGGGCCGTGGCCAGGAAACTTACGGAGAGGATCCGTACTTGACTTCTCGGATGGCAGTCGCGTTTATCACGGGCATGCAGGGCAGCGATCCGCATTATTTGAAGACAGTAGCCACGCCCAAGCACTTGGCTGTACACAGCGGTCCGGAGCCGCTGCGGCATGGGTTCGACGCTCGTGTGAGCGAGCAGGACTTGGATAACACCTACCTGCCTGCGTTCCGCGCCAGCGTTATGGAGGCCAAGGCCGCGTCGATCATGTGCGCTTACAACAGCATCAACGGGGTTCCGGCGTGTGCGAATGCCGGACTGTTGCAAGCTCGCCTGCGGGACCAATGGGGCTTTCAAGGCTATGTGGTCAGCGATTGCAACGCCGTAACCGACGTTGAGGTGGGACATGCCTACGCCCCCACGCTGGCTCAAGCGGCG
>JANXQZ010001235.1 GCA_025353235.1 Bryobacterales bacterium | reverse complement strand
TGAATGACCAAGGCACAAACTCCCCCGCAACAGGACGGTAAAATTCCGCAGTTCCAACCAAGGCAGCCGCCAATGCGCCGAACGCATGGGACAACGCGGTCAATTGAGGCACCGCCGTCATGGGCATCAAATAAGCGAGCGGAACCCCAATAGCCGCGCCGATGGCGAACGAAATGAACACCCATTGGAGATTCACTACTTCATGGCGCAGCAGGGTCCCGACCACGGCCAGCAGCATTCCAATCTGTCCCGCCAGCACGCCCCTCCGAGCAGTAGTGGGCGACCCCAGCCATTTGATGGAAATAACGATCAGCAGCGCAGCCGCGATATACGCGAAACGCCACAACTGCTGCGTCACGACCGTCGCCCTTTCGCGGGTTCTTTCTTGCGGAACATTTTCAGCATGCGGTCCGTAATCAAGAATCCACTCACGATATTAATGGTGGCCGAGGTAACCGCAATGCACCCCAACACCCGGCTCAGAGTAGGCGAGTCGCTGGCGCTCGCAACCAGGATCGCACCGACAACGGAGATGGCGGAAATGGCGTTGGTCAGAGACATCAGGGGAGTATGCAGCAGAGGCGACACGCGCTTGACCAGTTCCAGCCCAAGCGGGATCGCCAGGATTAGCACCCAGATGCTCACTTCAATTTCGGAATTCATTGCGCGACTTCTAAGAGCGCCGACACTCTGGGATTCACCACTTGCCCTTGATGCGCCACCAGTGTTGCGCGGGTAATCTCATCATTCAAATCGATATTTAACTCGCCGTTTTTCAGCATATTCTTAAGAAATGCAATGAGGTTGCGCGCGTACATCTGGCTGGCATGATAAGGAACGCTGGCCGGCAGATTGGTGGGCCCCAGGATCGTGACGCCCGATTCCGGGTCGATCACAACCTGATCGGGCTGGGTCAGCTCGCAGTTTCCACCGCGCTCGGCAGCCAGGTCCACGATCACCGAGCCGGGGGCCATTCCGCGCACCATCTCCTTCGTGATGAGAAGCGGAGCTTTCTTGCCGGGCACGGCGGCAGTAGTGATCACGACATCCTGCTCGCGAAGCACCGCCGCCATTTGTTCGCGCTGCTTGCGGTAGGCGTCCTCGTCAAGCTGGCGGGCGTACCCGCCTTGCCCTTCGCCTTTCGCTTCCACCGTAATGCTGACATACTTGGCGCCAAGGCTCTGTATCTCTTCCTGGACCGCAGTTCGAACATCGTAGGCGCTGACCACGGCACCCAGCCTGCGAGCGGTGGCGATGGCCTGTAGTCCGGCCACTCCAGCGCCGATAATAAACACGCGCGCGGGAGGCACGGTTCCAGCCGCCGTCATCATCATGGGGAACATGCGGGGCAGTGTGTCAGCGGCGAGCAGGACGGCTTTATAACCCCCGATGGAGGCCATCGACGAGAGGGCATCCATGCTTTGCGCGCGCGTAATGCGCGGGATAAACTCCATCGAAAATAGCGACGCTCCACGCTCGGCTATCTCCTGGATCAGCCTCGGTTGGCTCAAAGGATCGCAAAAGCCGATGAGAGCCGGCTTACGGTCAGAAACTGGCGGCTTGGAGACGCGCACGCAGAGGAGGACATCGGCTTTGGAACGCGCTTCATCAGCGGACAGGGCGATGTGTGCGCCTTTGGCTTCGTAATCCCGATCTGGAAAGCCGGCCACTCGGCCCGCTCCCGTTTCCAGCCAGAGTTCGACACCTGCCTTGGCCAATAAATCCATGGCCTTTGGCACCATCGCGACACGCCGTTCCCCAGGGTACGTTTCTTTTAGGACGCCAACGGTCAGACCCAACTTGAGACGAACCTCCCCTGGCGGAAACTGGAAATTGCCTTGGCGCTTAGCGGCGAATTACCCGACAGTTCCGGCCCGAGATTCAGTGTAAAGACGGCCATGTGGTCCCGCGAAAAGTATATCATCCGCGAACTGGCTGCCTGGAAATCTTGCGGACGATCCAGATTGGTACGCGATTCATTACAGGTCCCATATCGGTTCGCGGATTTACGATAAGAGGATGGATGAATTTCTAAAGGGCAAGAACGCAATTGTAACCGGGGCCACACGCGGCATCGGTTTCGCCATTGCAAGCATGTTGGCTGAAGCGGGTGCATCGGTGGCTGTTTGCAGCCGCTCTGCGGAGAGCACGGAAAAAGCGCTCACATTATTGGCCGCCAAGTCGAAAAGCAGAATTGTAGGCAAGGCGGCGGATGTGGGAAACCCGGACGATGTCGCAAGCTTTTTCGATTTCGTGGATCGCGAGCTCGGCGGACTCGACATTCTGGTGAACAACGCAGGAGGGGGCAAGTTCGCCAGCACCGCGGCGCTGACGATAGAGGATTGGCAAAGCACAATCGCCACTAACCTTTCTGGTGTTTTTTACTGTTCCCATGCAGCTTTGCCAAGATTTAAGAGTCGGGGCGGCGGGTACGTGATTAACATTGGAAGCCTTGCCGGGAAGAACGCGTTTGCTGGGGGAGCCGCTTACAATGCATCCAAATTCGGGCTGAAAGGTTTCAGCGAAGCCATGATGCTCGATCACCGCTACGACGATGTTCGGGTCAGCAGCATTATGCCTGGAAGCGTGGATACCCGGTTCGATTCGAACTCGGCGGAGCCTGCCGATTGGAAGATCGGGGCCGACGACATCGCCGAAATTGTGCGCATGCTGCTGAAGATGCCTGCACGTACGCTCGTGAGCAGAGTGGAGGTACGTCCCTCTAAGCCCAAGAAATAGTGAGAGGTAGGGAACGGAGAAATGAATGGCACGTCGCTTGCAAGGAACAAAACTAGAAAGGGAGCCGAGAATGTTAAGGGTGAACCAGCCACTAGATCCTACCAAAACCGGTCGCGAAGCCGAGTCTCTTGAATCCAGCTTGAAGAAGCTTATCGTTGGTCAGGACGAAGCCATTCAGCAAATCGTGAACATCTACCAAATGTACCTGACAGGCATGAGCGCTCCGGGCCGGCCAATCGGGAACTTCTTATTTCTTGGACCGACCGGTTCTGGAAAGACGCGGATCGTGGAAGCCACAGCGGAGACGCTTGTGAAGAATCCTCGAGCCGTCGTTAAAATCGACTGCGCCGAATTCCAACATAGCCACGAAATTGCGAA
>JANXQZ010001205.1 GCA_025353235.1 Bryobacterales bacterium | reverse complement strand
CAGGAGGTTCTATAGATAACGTAGACACTGACCCATTTCATTCAGGGCGGCTACCTGCTTCCTCGACGCATTCTGCGGGTTTACCTTTCGACCGTTTCCGCGCTTAGGATCGGTAGTCCGGCGAACTAAATACGCCTGAGCATACTCACAGCGTGCGCGGGTGTCGGCGGTCGCCCTGAATCCCTCACCATTTGACAGTTTCCTCTTCTATTCAGTAGATTCGTCTTAGTGGTTGCCACTGCAGTTCAGTTCCGTGATGTCTCCAAGGCCTACCAGATTTACCCTTCGCCCAGTTCCCGCCTCAAAGAACTAGCTTGTCTCAACCGTATTTCCTTCCATAAAGATTTTTGGGCTCTCCGCGATATCAGCTTCAGCATTCCAGCGGGCGATACCTTTTGTATCATAGGCGAAAACGGTTCAGGGAAGAGCACTCTTCTTCAGATGGTTGCAGGAATTCTGGAACCTACCAAAGGGATCGTGAATGTACAGGGACGCGTAGCCGCCTTGCTGGAATTGGGCTCGGGCTTCAATCCCGAGTTCAGCGGTCGCGATAACGTTTATCTGAACGCTGCAATTCTCGGGTTTTCCCGCCGTGAGATGGACGCCAAATTCCCGCAAATCGAGAATTTTGCCGAGATCGGTGCGTTTATAGACCAGCCCGTGAAAATGTACTCGAGCGGCATGGCCATTCGGCTGGCGTTCGCCGTAGCCATTCACGTAGATCCAGAAATACTCATTGTCGATGAGGCTCTGGCTGTCGGCGATATTTACTTCCGTCAGCGATGCATGCGCAAAGTCCATGAGCTTCGTGATCAAGGAGTGACTATCCTCTTTGTTTCCCATGATGTAGGTGACGTGAAAGCACTCGGGGATCAAGTTCTTTGGCTGGATGCAGGTCGAATACGCGAACTGGGCGACCCCGATATGGTCGTCTCCAAATACATGGCTGCGATGACAGAAAAAGACGCGGTGTACCTGAATGTGAACCATCGTCGCGCATCGCCTGAGCGCTTGGCCGGTCCGTTCCACGCTCCGGAGATTGTTACGCGCATTCCGAATGTAGACCATCGATTTGGGGACGGTAGGGCGGAGATTTTGGGGATCGCCATCTTCGACGGATTGGGTTCGTCCAGCCTTTTTCTAGAGCCGGATTCGAACATTACTGTCCGAATCAGCGTGCGGGCCATTGAAGATGTCGCCCTGCCGGTGATCGGGTTTATGGTCCGAAACCACTTAGGCCTAGATTTTGCCGGCACGAACACTGCACGGGAAGGCGTCGAGGTGCCGGCCATGGCCACAGGCGATATCTACACGCTCGATTTCCACCTTACGGTTCCCCACCTTTACCCGTCCGCCTTCTCGTTTTCGCCTGCCATCGCAGACGGGACACTGCACGCTTACACGATGTGCGATTGGGTGGACAATGCCATCACGCTTCAGATGATCGCGACGGACCAGCCGGTATACGGCCACATGCACCTGCCCTGCCGGGTAGAACTAAATCGAACGCTGCAGTCGAGCGCGCCAGGTCACCAGTTGGAGCATCAGCTTGGTTGAGTTCACGGGCGAACGCGTTGTTCCGGGCCAAGTAAATGACGATCTCTGGAGCGAGCACTTTGCCAGGTATGCCTTCGCGCGCGGCTTTGCAGTGTCAAAGCAGGTGCTGGACTGCGGCTGCGGAACGGGGTATGGGTCGGCCGAGCTGGCCCAGGTCGCGGCGCAGGTGGTTGGCGTTGATATCTCGCCGCAGGCCATAGAATATGCGCGCTTGAGCTATCCTGGCCCGATTTTCACCACGGGATCCTGTGAGGCTCTGCCGCTTCCGAAGGCTCGCTTCGAAGTGGTCGTGGCTTTCGAGGTGATCGAACACCTCGCCGACTATCGCCAATTCATTCGCGAAGCGTCGCGGGTCCTAGCACCGACTGGACTGTTCATCGTATCCACTCCGAATAAGCGGTACTACGCAGAATCGCGCGCGGAAAGCGGGCCTAACCCGTATCATGCTCACGAATTCGAAGCTGACGAATTTTACTCCGAACTCAATTCGGTGTTCCCCCATGTGGTTCTTCTGCTGCAAAATCGCGTGGAGTCATTCGCCTTCCATCCTGCTAAGACGTTCTGGCCCTCCGACGCCCGCATCGATGGGGGCGGAGGATCGGTCGACGATGCCCACTTTTTCATAGCTCTGTGCTCGCATTCCCCTCTCCCCGACTTGCGCTCTTTTGTATACGTGCCTAAGGCCGCAAATATTCTGCGGGAGCGCGAGCAACATGTCCATTTGCTTCAGATCCAGGTGGGTCAAACGACTACATGGCTGGATCAGACCAGGCAGGAACGGGACGACCTCCTCGCTCTTTATCGCAAGCAAAAGGATGAACTTGAACGTCACAACTTGTGGGCGGAACAACTTAATCGTCAACTCAACGAGGCTCATCAGCGAGTGGAAAGCTTGCAGCAAGAGCTTCTGGACGAGCAAGCGGCCGCTACTGCGGTCGCCCAAGGGTATGAGTGCAAGGTTCGAGAATTAGAAGAAGAAAACCTGGCGAAAACCGAATGGGCCCGGGATACCGATGCGCGGCTAACCGGTGAGCTAGATGCGAAATCTCAAGAGCTGGTAGAGTGCGTCAGGCTTTTGCAGCAGGCTGAGACCACCGTGGAAGAACGTACACTCTGGGCTCAGCGCACCGAGGCACAATTAAATACTGCCGCTACGTCACGCTGGCTCAAACTAGGAAGACGGCTCCGTTTAGGCCCTGTGCTTCAAGCGCAGGAGCGCTAGCCAAGTCAGTCGGTGCGCACTTTCTTTATCATCTTGTGGCGACTGGTCAAGTCGCTGCCTCTGCTCGTGGTCTCCGCTGGCTTCTTGGGTATTTCCCTCCTCGCTATTTTGGCTTCGGATCTGCTTTTCAGACTTCGTGCCCGGCCTCCCTTCGCCCCCGAGCAGGGGTGCGCCAATACTGCAGCCAGCGTTGTCATTCCAAATTGGAACGGAAAAGATCTACTGGGAAAGTATCTGCCCTCCGTGATCGAAGCGCTCAAGAACCACTCCGATAACGAAATAGTTGTTGTAGATAATGGGTCCACCGATGGCAGCGCGGAATTCATCCGCGAGCGCTTTCCTTCCGTGCGGGTAATCGCGCTGGACTCCAACCTAGGCTTTGGAGGCGGCTCCAACATCGGATTCAGAGCCGCCAAAAACGACATCGTCGTGCTTCTCAATAGCGACATGCGGGTCGACCCCGACTTTCTAAAGCCCTTGCTCGACGCATTCTCGGACGAAAAGATCTTCGCAGTCTCGTGCCAAATCTTCTTTAGCGACCCGGCCAAGCTGCGCGAAGAAACCGGGTTGACGCAAGGCTGGTGGGAAAGCGGGGGGCTCCGCGTGCGTCATCGCGCGGATGAGGCGATCCAATCGGCGTACCCATGTTTCTACGGAGGGGGCGGATCGTGCGCCTTTGACCGCCGCAAATTCCTGGAGCTCGGCGGCTTCGACTCCTTGCTAGCACCTTTCTACCTGGAGGACACCGACCTCGGCTACCTAGCCTGGAAACGCGGGTGGAAAGTCCTCTACGAACCGCGGAGCAGCGTGTACCACGAGCATCGCGGCACCATCGGCAAGAACTTCGCGCAAACCCAAATCGACCTGGTACTGAAGAAGAACTTCATTTTATTTTGCTGGAAGAATATCCATGAATTGCCACGGCTGCTCTCGCACTTCTTGTACACCTTCGCGGGCGCGGCGCTTAGTCTTCTTTTTGGCGATGCGCCGGAGCGCGCGAATTTCTCGGGGATATGGCGCGCCTTTCGACAATTACCGGGTGCCCTCCGGTCTCGGAATCGCGCCCGCGATCTCGCCGTAATTTCCGATACCGAAGCGTTCCGCCGCCCCCTGGGAGGCTATTTCCGCGACCGCTTCGTCCGGCTTCCTCCCAGTCCCGATCCGCTCTGCGTGCTCTTCGTTTCACCCTACCCGATCTGGCCACCCGTGCACGGTGGCGCCGTCTTCATGTCCCAGACCGTTCAACATCTTTCGTATCAAACGGCCCTGAATCTAATCGTATTGCTCGACCATGAATGGGAGCGAGCTGCCCATGACGACATGGCCGACAGCTTCGATTCTATAGAATACGTAGTTCGCATGGAGGGTAAGCAGAAGCAGTTCGGATCCATCTCTCCCCACGCGGTCACAGAGTTCGCTAACCCGGACCTCGAGTGGCTGATCCACCGTCAGATCTACACCCGTCAAATTGACGTAGTCCAAATTGAGTACACGGCTCTGGCTCAATATGCCATGCAATTTCGCCAAATCGCTTGCGTATTGTTCGAGCACGACGTCTATTTCCAGTCGATCTCCCGACAGTTGCCGCAAATGAACGGAGTTCTGACGAAAGTGAAAGCGTCCTTCGAATATCTCCGAGCGCTGCGCTTCGAGCTGCGCATCCTTCCGAACTTTGATCGCGTCCAAGTGTGCAGCCCGGTCAACGCTGCTTACCTGGCCGGTTACCTTCCGCAGATCGCCGACCGAATCGACTCCGGGCTGCGCGCCGGCATCGATACCAGCCGCTACGACTTTAACCCTACGAACCGCGAACCCTTTACAATGCTTTTCCTTGGCAGCTTTCGGCACACTCCGAACCAAGTGGCTCTAAACTGGTTCGTTTCTAAGGTGTTGCCGTCGGTGCTGGCCCGTCGCCCGGAAGCACGGTTGATCGTTGTAGGCTCGGACCCGCCCCCCCGGCATAGCCTCCCGGACCTTGGGACCGCGATTGAGCTAAGAGGATTCGTTGAGGAAGTACGCGAACCGTTGGCTCGCTATGCCATCTTCGTCTGCCCCATTCTGGCCGGCTCCGGCATGCGAGTGAAGCTGCTGGAAGCGTTCGCCGCCGGAATACCGGTTGTCTCTACGCGTCTTGGAGCCGAAGGACTCGCCGACGAGGACGGTCAGCTATGTGCACTGGCGGAAGACGCAAGCGTTTTTGCTGACCACGTGCTTGATCTCTTCCAGAACCCGGAGAAGGCTCGAGCGATGGCTGAAAGAGCTCGGCAGCACGTTGTGCAAACGAAGGATATGAGAGTTCTCACCGAGCAGCTAGTGGAAAACTACCGATCCCTCGTCCGCACCAAGCGCGCAAGTTAGGCCTTTCGGAATTTACGCGCCAGTCCAGCCATACCGAGAATTCCAAAGCTGAACATTAGGGAAGTGGAAGGCTCTGGAACCGTACCGGTTTCATTATTGAAGCCCCCGGTTTGATGACTGTTGACAAAGCTGCTGATGAAGGAGTTCGTCGTTGGCTCCGCGATGTCCTTCGAGATGAAAATCTGGCTTCTAGCGCCACCGCTTAGCAATACTAAGGTATTGTTCGGGGTTGGAGGATTGGAAAAATTCGCGATCACGTGGCCGGTGGCGCAAATGCCCCCTGCTGAAAAGGCCTGGTCGCATACAAGCTCGCCGATGGTCGTGTTGATGCCATTCTGACCATTGTCCACGCCGATGATGCTCGAGGAGCCATTCAGCGTCGACACTCTATATTGCAATATAGTGTCTACAGGGGCCGTTGGGGTCAAGATCTGGAATCCCAGGCTATAGCCTTGTGAGCCGATGATCGATCCCGTTCCGATCGCCGACACGTATACGTTGGTTCCGAGCGGTGCTGAATGCACTGCGAACCCGTCAAACAGCAACCCGCCTCCGAAGCATCCCATCGAAAGGCTTGTGACGTTTGCGCCGAGAGCGCCAATCGGGGCTGGAGCTGCGCAGTCTACGGCTGCCGCACTCGCGATTGTGGAAAGAGCTAACAAGCTCGCTACTAGAATTTCAGTCTTCATTATGTTTTATCTCCGGGAAGCGTTAAGTTATAAGTCCCTACGCAACTGTAACCGGTTTAATGCGGAAAGCGAGGTACCG
>JANXQZ010001191.1 GCA_025353235.1 Bryobacterales bacterium | reverse complement strand
ATCGATTATTTGCGGCGCAACCTGACCTGCGGGCAGGCAATTGAGTTCGCTGGTCTCTAAATTCTAAGTAGCGTATACTCTGAAGAGCGACATCGCTAACCGATCTTTACAATTCGCGGAACACGGATTTTGGGAAGGCGGTTAAATTCCGCCACTGCCCCGCAACTGTAAGCGGCATCGCAGGCTGAAACAACCACTGCGCAAGCGGGAAGGTTGTTTCGTTGAGCCAGCCGCGAGTCAGGAGACCGATCCTTCGTTCCTCATTACTTCACGTTTTCGAGGGAGAAACGTAGATGCGCATATACTGCTTCTGTATTTTCGCGCTCGCTTTAACAGCGGGCGAATCCACTACCATTCATGGAGTCGTTCTCGATCCGTCCAATCGGCCGGTTGAAGGAGCGCGGGTGACCTGTTCGGGCCGAAGCGTCTTCACGAATCTTGAGGGCCGCTTCGCCGTTTCGAACTCCGAAGCCTGCGAAGCCGCCATCATCAAAGGCGGTTTTAAAGACGCGACCGCGAACCTGAAGACTGGCACCGACAGCCGGATCGTGCTCGTAATTGAAGGACCGGTGGAGAATGTGATCGTCACAGCCACCCGCTCGCAAGCGACTCCCGAGCAATCGGCCGTGTCCGCCAATGTGATCTCCGCCCGCCAGTTGCAAGCCCGCGATTATCCGGCAGTAGAGGACACGTTGCGGGAGCTGCCCGACACCCAGATAGTTGCCAACGGCCATCGCGGCGATCAGACTTCCATCTTCACGCGAGGTGCGTCCAGCACGTCGACACTCGTGCTGCTGGATGGGGTTGCACTCAACGATCCGGGCGGACAGATCAACCTCGCGCATCTCTCTACCACAGGGATCGAGCGCATCGAAATGGTTCGCGGGCCTGAGAGCGCTCTCTTCGGAGCTGAAGCTTCGGCAGGAGTGATTCAGCTATTCACCAAGCGCGGCAACCCCGAGGACCGCATGCCGCATGGGTTCTTTGAATACGAGCGCGGCAACTTCCAGACGGATCGGTGGCTCGCAGGGCTCACAGGCGGCAATGGAGGCCGACTCGACTATGCCCTCAATGCTGACCAGTTCCATTCTGCGGGTGAATTTCCGAACGACTTTTATCGAAACAACACGGGCTCGGCCAACGTGGGTTACCGCATCTCGGATGCAACCCAGGTGCGCGGCATGTTTCGAATCTACGACGCGCATCTCGGAACACCCGGCCAAGTTGCTTACGCCGCGTACGATACGGCGGCAAATCAAGAAACGCGAAACGCCACAGTATCGGCGCGCGTGGACGACAGCCGCGGGTCGCGATTCTTTCAGACTGCATCGTTCGGCTACAACCGTCTGAGCGATCGGTTTAACGAAAATGAGCCGTTCCAAACTCAGGACCTAGCAGCTCTGGTGCGCGATGTGCCAGGCCCGTTCACGAACACGTATTTCGTGTCGTTGCTGAATCCCGCTGCGCTGCCGTCTGCGAGCCAGATCCCTTCCGGAACGCGCATTGCCACGGCGACGGCGTATTTCGGGCCGTTCGGATCGGTTAACGTGACGGAGCGGAAGATGGCGGATTATCAAGGCACGCTGGCGCAGACCGAGGGTGCGCTCGTTTTCGGCTATGGGTATCAGGACCAAACAGGCAGCTTATCTGGCCAGGATGTGAGCCGAAATCATCACGGGCTTTTCATCAATGAGCAGTACAGTTTCGGGGGTCGCCTGTATCTGAGCGGGGGAGCGCGGGTGGAGCACAGCAGTGCGTTCGGAACGTATTTTGTCCCGCGCGGAGGGGCCAGCTTTTTACTATTGAAGGATCGTGGACCGCTCTCCTCGGCCTTCGTGCGAGCAAGCGCCGGGCGAGGACTGCTGGAGCCGAGCCTTTATGAAAATTTTGTTAAGAGCCCGTTCGCTATGGGCAATCCCGCTCTGAAGCCTGAGAAGACTACGAGCTACGAAGCGGCATTGGTGGGGGAATGGTTCGGGCGTCGCGTGCGGACGGAGGTAGCCGCGTTTCGAAGCGAGTTCCGGGACTTGATTACTTACGTGTATCCATCCTGGCAGAACATCGAGCGCAGTTGGGCGCGGGGCATCGAGGTTTCCTCCGAGGCGAAACTCTATCCCAACGTGCTGTTGTCCGGAAATTATACACGGCTCTACTCGCGGGTTGTCAGTTCGTTGGACCCGTCTCCCGTGACTGGGATCGGGCAGGAATTGTTGCGGCGTCCGCGTAATTCTGGATCGCTAGTGTTGTCTGTTACACCCAAGCGATGGTCAGTGGTGCTGGGGAGCCGTTTTGTAGGCGAACGGCACGACTCCGACTTTGCGTTCGGACTTACACGCAACCCATCCTATAAGAATGTTTATTTCAGCGCTTCCTACACGCTGTCGCGCCACTTTACGCCAGTAGTGCGGGTCGACAACCTGCTCAACGAACGCTATGAAGAGGCGCTCGGATTTACGGCTCTAGCGCGAAGCGTCGTAGGCGGGCTGCGGATCTCGTGGTGATCCTGCAAGCTTGATTTTCGCCAGCAACTCCCGGCTCTGCGCAACCGTGGGCTGGCGGCCTTCAGGCTCCTGGCTCAGGTACTTCTTCAGATAACGCTCAGCCCGCTGAAAATCTTGGCCTTGCTCAACCAAGATGCCCGCAGCCTGATAGTAGGGGCTGAGATCGTCGGGGACTTTCTGTTCTGCTTCCGCGAGAATTGAGTCCAAATCAGTCCAGTGCTGCTGGCGAGCAAGCACCCGTGCGAGAATGTCGTAGCCGCCGGACTGGCCCGGATCGAGCTTGATCATGTCTCGCGCATGCCGCTCTGCAGCGTCCAGGCGAGGTCTCGCGCTCACGCAACAGTAAAACTTCGCGATGTAAAAGCGGGCTGGATAGAACGTTGGCTTAGCCTCAATCGCCTTCGTGAGAGCCCTCTCGATGTTGGCGTCGTTCTTCTCTTGTTCTGCCAATCGAGCTTCAATGAGGTGACCCCAGGTTGGGTCGATTCGGGCGAGCTCCTGAGCCAAAGCATGAGCCCGCCTGCGATCGCCGCCCGCAAGCATGGGAGCCTTCGAGAGAAACATGATCTCGACCAGCATGGCATCCACGTGTTTCGGATTAGCGGACAGGGCCGACTCCACTTCCTTCTTGAACTGGCGCACGAAGCTGACCTGCTTGATAATAGAAACTCGATCCGCTAATCGCGCGTGCATTTCGGCCAGCTGCGCCAGGTAGTCGGGGTTATGCCCTTCGAGCGCGACGGACCGCTCGGCGGACGCGAGCCCTTTCTCCAAATTGCCGAAGCTGGCCGAGACCTTGGAGGAAAGGTAGAGCGCGAAAGCGTCGCTGGGGTTAGCTCTCAGCCGCACATCCACGAGTTGACGGGCTCGCTTCCAGTGCCCGTCCTCCATCAGCTTTTCGGTTGACGCGCCGCCACCAGCCAGGGTTTGCGCTGAGGTATACGCGACTAAACACACAAATAGGGCAGCGCAGGATTTCCAGTATTGCACTTAACCAAATTGTAACCCTGCCGAGCGTCTGATTTCGGCCCGGTCCACGATATCATGAAATGCGGCGGAGGCACTGCTGAATTGAAACTGAGCGAAGCGACTGTTTGGGAACCGGCCGAGCGCTGGACCACCCTCGACGCTGGCGAGTTGTACGACGTCGCTAGTTGGGGGAAAGGGTATTTCTCGGTCGGCGAGAACGGTCACCTGTTGGTTCATCCCGCAAAGGAACCGCATCGCACCATCGACTTGAAGGAACTGGTGGAGAGGTTGGAGATGCGCGGAATTTCCCTGCCGATCCTGATTCGCTTTGCGGATATTTTGAAGCACCGTCTCGGAGAGCTCTATCAAGCTTTTCAAAACTCGATCACGGAACACGGATACAACGGGCAATATATTTGCGTGTATCCGATCAAGGTGAACCAGCAGCGGCAAGTGGTGGAAGAAGTATTTCAGTTCGGCCGGCCGTATCACTTTGGACTCGAGGCAGGCTCCAAACCCGAGCTGCTGGCTGTGCTTGCGATCGCGGACAATGAAACTCCCATCGTCTGCAACGGCTTCAAGGACGACGAATACATCGAAATGGTGATGCTGGCGAAGAAGATCGGCCGCCAGATTATTCCCGTGGTCGAGAAGTACAGCGAGCTGGATCTGATCGTAGAGTACGCGCAAAAAATTGGGGTGCGGCCGGTGATCGGGCTGCGGGTCAAGCTCGCCAGCAAAGGCTCGGGGCGCTGGAAATCTTCCGGCGGGTATCGGTCTAAGTTCGGCCTCACCGTGTCGGAGGCGCTTAAGGCTCTCGAGCAAATGAAGCTGGTCGGAATGGAAGATTGCATTCAGTTGCTGCACTTTCATCTGGGCAGTCAGATCACGAATATTCGGCAGATCAAGGCTGCCGTGATTGAGGGAGCGCGCGTGTATGTGGAGTTGAAGCGCGCGGGCGCGGGCCTTACGTTCATGGATGTAGGCGGCGGCTTGGGCATCGATTATGACGGTTCCCAGACCGACTTCGAATCGAGCGTGAATTACACGCTGCAGGAGTATGCCAACGACGTGGTGTACCACATTCAGAATGTCTGCGACGAAGCCGAGGTGCCGCATCCCACCATCGTGTCCGAAAGCGGGCGAGCCATCGCGGCGTACCATAGCGTGCTCGTCTTCAACGTGCTCGGCGTCACAGGCTTTGGAGAAGACGCGCTCCAGCCGGTGCCTGAGGACGCAGAGCAGCCTCTGGTCGATTTGCAGGAGACTTCTCGAGCCTTGAGTTCCAAGAATCTGCTCGAAAGTTTTCATGATGCTCAGCAGGCGCTCGATTCGGCACTGAATCTCTTCAGCCTCGGTTATCTGCCGCTTGTACAACGGAGTCTGGCGGAGAACTATTACTGGGCCATTTGCCGACGCATTCAACGCATGGCGAAGGAACTCGAATATTTTCCCGAGGACTTAGAGAACCTCGACAGCTTGCTTTCCGATACATATTTCTGCAATTTCTCGCTCTTCCAAAGCATGCCCGATAGTTGGGCCGTGAAGCAGCTTTTTCCAATCATGCCGATTCATCGGCTCAACGAGATGCCAACCCGCAACGCCGTGCTGGGCGACATTTCCTGCGATTCCGACGGCAAGATCGATCAGTTCATTGATCGGCGCGATGTGAAGAAAACTCTCCCGCTGCACCCTTTCAATGGCGAGCCTTACATCCTTGGATCGTTTTTGGTGGGGGCTTATCAGGAGATCCTGGGCGATCTACACAATCTGCTTGGCGACACCAACGCAGTCCATGTGAGCCTCAGCGATGCCGGTGAAGTAATTCTCGACACGGTGGTGAAGGGAGATACGGTTCGCGAGGTTCTGGATTACGTTCAGTTCCATGCCCGCACGCTGCTCGATCAGTTTCGACATGATGTGGAGTTGGCGCTGCGAGAGGGGAAGATTGGGTACGAGGAGTCGGGCCGCCTGCTGCGGTTCTATGAAGATGGTCTGAACGGGTACACGTACCTGGAACAGTAAATCCATGAAAGCTCTGTTTATTACCAACCCCGGCGAAACGCGCATTGGCGAGATCGGCACACCCGCGCTCGAGCCGGGGCATGTTCTCCTCCAACCGCGTTTGATCGGCATGTGCGGCACCGATCTGAACACGTTTCGAGGGAAGAATCCCCTGGTCAGCTATCCGCGAATTCCCGGCCATGAGATCGCGGCCACCATTGCCGAAATCGGTGCCGGGGTTCCGGCCCAATTCAAGCCTGGCCGGAACGTTACAGTCTCGCCGTACACGGCCTGCGGAATGTGCGCTTCGTGCTTGCGGGGGCGTACCAATGCGTGCAAATCGAATCAGACTCTAGGCGTTCAGCGCGATGGCGCTATGACCGAGCTCTTCGCCGTTCCGTGGCAAAAGCTCTTCATCGCCGATGGACTCTCGCTGCGGGAACTGGTGCTGGTGGAGCCGCTATCGGTTGGTTTCCATGCCGCCGAACGCGGTCGTGTATCGGAGACGGATACTGTGGCTGTGATCGGCTGCGGGGTTGTTGGACTGGGCGCGATCTCGGCCTCGGCTTTTCGCGGCGCTCGCAGTATTGCGATCGACGTGGATGACGAGAAGCTCGCGACTGCACGCCTGTGCGGTGCGGCGCATACGATCCATTCTCAGCGGGCGTCAGTCCACGATGAACTGCAAGCCTTGACGGAGGGTCGCGGACCGGATGTGTTCATCGAAGCGGTTGGGCTTGCGGATACTTTCCGGATGGCGATCGACGAGGTTGCCTACACCGGGAGAGTCGTTTATGTCGGGTACGCCAAGGAACCTGTGACGTACGAGACGAGGTTCTTTCTGCTGAAGGAACTCGATATTATGGGGTCGCGTAACGCGCTGAATGAGTTTGGCACAGTGATCCAGATGCTTCAGCAGGGTAAGTTTCCGATTGAGAAGATCATTTCTAAGACGACGAATTTTGAGGATGCCGGCGAGGCTCTGCGGGCGTGGGCAGCGAACCCGTCGGCATTTACAAAGATTTTGATCGAGATGGGCTAAGTTACTGGTCTTGAATAAACATGGCATTTTTGTGTAGGCAGCCAATCTTGGCTGCAGCTGGCTTTCTCAGGGTACAAAATACTCTCTGACAGCCCGGAAAGCCGCCTGAAAGGCGGCTGCAGGCAAGATTGCCTGCCCCACAATTTGCCATAAGCCTAAGTGGCCTTGGCCAGGATTGGCTTGCAGTCGCCTTTACAACCGGGGTAGCTATCTTCGAGAGTGCCCACCTGTTCTAGTGTGTAATCGCGTACATGATGTAGTTAACTCCAATGCGAATGCCGAGTGCTGAATACTTCTCGGGATACTGCGGATTGTCGGCATGCTCCCAGGAATCGCCCAAGTCCATGTTGTGGCAGATCGCCACCATGAGCCTGCCCTTATCGTCATAGATTCCACGCCAACGAGGCTCGAACCCGTCCTTCTCGGGGATGCGTCCCGTGTAGAGGAACTGCAGCCCCGGGACCTGATAGCGATCGTCCAGATCGAAAACCGTATGGAAGATCGCCTCGCTGTTCTCGATCTCCACGATGGGACGGTCCGGGAAAACCTTGCTCATGCTTTTGACGAACACCGACCATTCGTCCGTGCCGTGGAAATCGTCGCACATGAAAAATCCGCCTCGGAGCAGAAAATCCCGAAACCGCGCCACGTGCGCGTCAGTCAGTTCCCAGTGGCCGACTTCGACTCCGTACAGCCAAGGGTAATTGTAGACCTCGTCGCCATCGTCGAGATTGATTGGCTGCTCTACCGATCTGGCGTCGAGCCGCGTAAGCCGCCGGACTGCCGCGGAGAGATGGCGGTCTGATCGCGGATAGTCGATGGTCCAATTAGTCTGGCCTTGAGTCCAATCGGTAAAGCTGCGGAACTGGCGATCGAAGGGGTAGCGATAGGTCGGGTACATCAAGCGGGCGAAGACCCACTCGGCTTTCTGCTGCCAGTCGGGCGGGAGAGGGAAATCGTTGTATTCCCAGCCCGGATACTCGCGGAAGGGCTTCTGGAAAGCACAAAGCGAAACCACGAGTCCGAGCGCACCCGCGATGAATCGTTTGGACATCTGCAATTTCCAGGGTACACGCTGTCGATGCCGGAGTTACCATTGCAAGCAGCATGCGCTGGTGTCTATTGCTTGGTCCCTTCTTGGCGTGTCAAGCTCAGCAGGAGCTTCCGCCCGACGTGTTGCTGCTGGCGAAAATCAAAGTGCAAATGGCCGATAACCTCAAGCGGCTTCCCAACTACACGTGCGGCGAGACGATTGCACGGCTTCTTCGTTTGCCGAAAGAGAGCCGACTCAAGCCTCTCGACACAGTGAGGTTGGAAGTCGCTCTGGTGGACGGCAAGGAACTGTATGGATGGGCCGGTTCCAATCGAATTTCGGAATCCGAATTAAGCGCTCTGGTAGGTGGAACCATCGGCAACGGCGACTTTGGACTCCT
>JANXQZ010001131.1 GCA_025353235.1 Bryobacterales bacterium | reverse complement strand
TTGACGAGTCCGCCTTCAAGGCGCTCGTTCGCCAAGCGGTCGCCCTCAACAGTTCTGGTAAGTCGAAACCATCGAAGAAAGCGAAGTCCTAAGGGATTCCGCTCCTGAAGAGGTCCGACATTGGGGGTGGCGGAGGTGTTGTGAGGTAGCGGCCCCCTTCCGGAAAACGCGCCCCCAACGATCCTAGTGAAGGAACTTTCCGCCGTGGGTCACAACGAATACCTCCCGGACTGAATTGCTAGCAGGTGTCGCATGCAGATCTTTATCTGCTCCACGACTTAATCCGGGGAAATCCCGTGCTTCTGACGCGCTCGCGGCAATGTTTTCAGCACCAACGCCGATATGAGAGAATGACTGACCATGGCTGTATGGTTGAACGAAGCCGAGATCCGCGCAAATTTGCCCATGTCCGAGTTGATTCCTGCCATGGCCAATGCTCTGCGCGCTTACTCCTCGGGGCTGGTAAATCAGCCAGTCAGAACAGTGATCGAGGTAAACTCCGATTCTTCGTTCTTCGCGACCATGCCGGCCTATGCGCCAGGATTTCCGGCACTAGGCGCCAAACTGGTCACCGTGTTTGGCGCGAATGCGGAGCGCGGGCTGCCTTCCCATTTGGCTACGATTCTCCTTTTGGATCCCGATACTGGAGCGCTGTTGGCCATTATGGACGGACGGTACATTACCCAGGTTCGCACGGCGGCAGTCTCTGCGGTCGCCGCCGACCTTCTTTCCCCGATCCATGCGAGAGTACTGGCCCTAATCGGCTCAGGGGTACAAGCCCGAAGTCACCTCGATGCTTTATCTCTTACGCGCAAATTCGAAGCCATCCGATGCTGGAGCCCTAGGCGTGCCCACGTCCTCAAGTTCGTCGACGAATCGATGAACAGCAGCTTACAGTCGGTCGAGAGCGCAGAGGAGGCGGTGCGCGAGGCCGATGTCGTCGTACTTGTGACGGACTCACCAGATCCTGTTCTCCGAAGCGAGTGGGTGAAGGAGGGCGCGTGCGTTATTTCGGTGGGCGCTTGTCGGCCTAATCAACGCGAGATGGACCCTGAACTAGTCGCCAGATCGCGCCTGTTCGTTGACTCGCGCGCCTCGGCCCTATACGAATCCGGCGATGTCGTGCTTGGTATCAAAGAAGGGCGCTTCGGCGAATCGCACATTATCGGCGAATTAGGCGAGGTCCTCGAAAATCCGGACTTGGCGAAGGGAACCGGCGTGACGGTTTTTAAATCGTTGGGCCTGGCCGTAGAAGATCTCGCGGCGGCCCATCTGGCCTACACTTGGGCGAGGTCCTCAGGGAGAGGTGTGCCCCTTGACTAGCTACGACTCCGTGGTTATCGGCGCTGGCGTTTTCGGTGCATGGACTGCCTATCGCCTGCGCCTTGCAGGGAAATCGGTGGCGCTGCTGGATGCTTACGGAGCGGGCAATTCGCGAGCAAGCTCCGGCGGGGAGTCGCGCATTATCCGCATGAGTTACGGGGCGGACGAAATTTATACTCGTTGGTCGGCACGGTCGCTGGCGGCCTGGAAGGCATTCTTGGATGAAGTGAAGGCGCCCGGTCTGTTCTATCCCACGGGAGTGCTCTGGACCTCTTCAGAGGGAGATGCCCGCGCGGCGGATAATCGTGCCGCTCTGGTCAGAAACGGCGTTACCTTCGAAAACCTTACTCAACTCGAGGTGGAGAAGCGGTTCCCGCAGCTTCGATTCTCCCGCCCTATTACGGCGGTCTTCGAACCCGAGAGCGGCGTTCTGCTGGCTCGGCGTTGCGTGCAGGCGGTGGTCCGCGAAGCCGTAGTACGCGGAGTAGACTTCATCCATGCGATTGGCGGCGTTGCTTCCGGCGATCGCAAAATCTCAAGCGTTAGTATCGGCCCACATGCAAGAATCGGAGCCGGCGAATTGATCTACGCATGCGGACCGTGGCTGCCGAAAATGTTTCCAGCCTTGCTCGGCGACCGGATCCGCGCCACAAGGCAGGAAGTGTTCTTTTTTGGGACAGCCGCGAGTGATCGCCGGTTTGCGCCGCCCGCTATGCCTGCTTGGCTCGACTACAGCGATCCTCGAAGATCCTATGCCATTCCCGATCTGGAATCCCGCGGTTTCAAGCTGGCATTCGACCGGCACGGACCCGAGGTAGATCCCGACACCCAGGAGCGCATAGTGCAAGCTGATGCGCTCGCAGAAGCCCGCGAGTTTCTAAGAGAGCGCTTTCCGGGACTGGCCGGAGCTCCTATTGTGGAAACACGCGTTTGCCAGTACGAGAATACTGAGACCGGCGATTTCCTGATCGACCGGCACCCCGATTTTGAAAATGTCTGGTTGGTCGGCGGGGGATCAGGGCACGGCTTCAAACACGGGCCAGCTGTGGGCGAGTACGTGGAGCGGCTTCTCGCGGGAACCATAAATTCAGAGCCTCGATTTGCGTTGACAGGATGAAGCCTACGTTCCCGGTCTAGTGAGCCTTGCGCGCCAACTCGAGTGCCACAGCCATTTCTTTATCCATTCCGCTGACTAGGTCGCCAATCGAGTAGTGGACCGGGTAATCCGGGATCACGCCCCGGTCCATCGGTTGCTTCGATTCATCAACCGCCAAGTATTTCGCCACTACGGGCACCCGAAGCACGATTTTCGAGTTCGGCAGCTTGACGTCATATTTCATTCCCGATGTGTTGCCGGAAAAGACGCCGCCAGATTCTTCTCCGATGAGCTTGGCCTTCGTCTTAGACTTAGCCATTGCGAGCAGTTCGGCAGTAACCGAAAAGCTTCCACCATTCAGCATCATAAATATGTCGCCGCCAAAGTGCGGCTGTCGTACCTGCTGAATTCCCCAGTTGGCGTGCGCGGTATGGTGATACTTGGCGTCCGGCCCGAGTTTCACCAAGTTGCCTGGAATTGGCTTGTCTGAGTCGGCGTACTTGAAGAAGGAGAAGGATCGGGCATTCAGGATCAAGTCTTTGTAATACAGGAACGGTTCGCTCGCCAGATACGAGAATACCTGCTCGCCCAATTCAGGCTGGCCTCCGTCATGATCGCGGAGGTCTAGGATCAGGCTTTTCGTCGCTCTCTTAGAGAGCTGGCGGAACGAGTTGTCGAAAAACCTATTCAACGGCGTGAGCAGCCCCGCCATGCCGCCGAAACCGTAGACCGTGAGTATTCCAATCCGATCCTCGTCCATAAAGGTCAGAGTGGCGGCGCGAAGCGGACTCGGTGGCGGGCCATAGCGCCTGCCCGCCAAGTTCTTCAGGATTTTGAGCGGCATGCCTACTGAGCCGACAACCAGAACCTCCCCGGACGACCTGCGCAGCTTTACCTGGAACGGGCTGTGAATCTCGCAAATCAGTTTCAGCATTCCCGCGAATTCTCCATCATGCCCTAGCCGATAACCCCGCTGGGTCGCGCTCCGACCGTCGCCCTCCACCGATTGAAGCATGGCGCCTAACAGCTGGTCGATCTGGTGGCCGTTGACGGACAGAACCTCGCTACCCTTCATCCGGTCATCCTCTGTCGAGTAATCGTGAAGAATGTAAACCCTTCCGTCGATCACCCGAACGTCGAATGGAAATTCCGATTGCTCCAGGCGCGAAGTCATTTCCGCCGTTGGGAGCAACCTAGTATGACCGCAATTTACCGCCGCCGTTACTTTCGAAAGCACACGATAAAACTGATCTAGAGTCATCGTACCGGAAAGCGCTTCGGAAGCTCGCTCGAACACGTGGTCCATGTCTGCCTTCGAGCTGTAGCGATACAGCCCTGGATGACCTTCTTCGAACGCGTTCCGGAATACCTGGAAATCCTGGGTCAGCTGCTCTTTGGCAAGCCCAGTCGGCGCAGGCGGCGTCGCGCATGCCATGCAGAAAAGAGCCCAAGGAAGCATCCGCACCGGCGATTTGCTGCGCGTAATCACCGGCCCTCCTTTCCCGGGCGCTTCGATGCGATCAGCCGTTGGCCGGAGTATTCTGGCACGGCGAGGCGGACAAGATCCACCCGGATCAGTCTTTCATGAGCAAAGGGTTTTGGAGCCTTGGTCCAGACATGCCCAGTCATCCCCGCGAGCACGCTTCCAGCGACAAAGACGACCTCCAGAATCTCCGGCTTTAACATGGCGCCTCCAACTTGACAGACGAGCGAGGCGCAGACTTATTACGAGTTGACGGGTGTTTCCAGTTTGAGAACGCCGTGGTGCTCGCCAAGCCGCCCTGTCCCGTTGTTTAGCAGCAGCGGCTCTGAACATTCTCGGGACCGCTCCAAGCGGCATCCAAACTGCAGGCAATCTTTCAGGGCTTCGAAGCCCGCTTGAGTTTCAGGGGAAGATCTCTGCCACCCTGCGTCCACGTGCCAGTTAGCTCCGAACCGTCCTTGTTGATCTCGGCCTCGTACCGCCCGCCAATCATCTTAACCGTGAGCGTCAGTTTGGACCCCTTCTGGTCGATGGCGCTCACTGAAATCTCGCTACCGCCCTGGTCGAGGCTGATCAGGACGGCTGTGGCTCCGTTTTGATCATTAGCCATCTTCAACACAAGCCGCAACGCTTGATCCGTCTCGAGCGTGCCTTCCCAGTTTCCCAGGAATTCCTTGGCGACCGGTGGGCTAGCTTTCACGACCTCGACTTTTGGCTCGCCGTTACGGCTAAACTTTGAAGGGAAACGTACCGGGTCCTTGCACAAAGTCGCCGCCAATTATTTTGCCGTCGGGAGAAAGAGTGCCGGTGAAGGTCGGATCGCCTGGTGCGCCTTTGATTCGGAAGCCGCACTTTCCATTCGTGAATGAAATAGCTTCCAGAGGAAGCCCCGACGCGTTCTGAGCAGGAATTGAGATCGAACCCACCCATCCATTTCCGGCCTTCTCCAAGTCAATCTCAACGACCAAAGCTTGATCGGGGATGTTGATCGAGCCGCTCCAGTGACCTCGTGGGCTGTCCTGTGCGCAGATCGCAAGGGTGCCCACAACTGCCCATAACGCTCCAAGCCCAATCCCTTTAACCATAGTGTTCCTCTTCGATTCGCTCTACTTCGCGATTATTATCCCAGACTGCCGCTTGCTGGATTGTTATCTGGCCTGAGTGAGGTCGTGGTCTTTCGGTGACTGGCGGGCTGGTCGGCTCACTCGGAAGGAGGGGCTTGCCCACACATAAATGCGCCTAAATGGGCCTAAATGGGGCCGCCGCCTTAATTCTATCGGGGGAGAAATTCGCCTAGTGGGCCAAAAAACGACTGCACAAAGCTGATCGCTGATTTCGTGGCTGCATCCTCATTCTTCTCAATTACGGGAACCACTACCCGCACCAGAGCCGTATCCGTTCGGTTGTATCGCAGCGCGTCAGCGACCACGTATATTTTCGCCATGTACTCATTCGCTACCACGCGGTCGCGAGATTGATACCAATATAGGACCAAGCTCTTCTGATCGCCCCTTTGCACGATATATCGATTTACGAGCAGCGGCTGGGCACGGGTAGGAACTGGAACGGGGATTACGTCCGACACGGTCCAGATCCAGCCTGAGCCAGGCAGACAGTTTTTTGGGGAATGCGGCGCTTGGCCATAGCGCTGACTGCTGAAGAACGCTACAAAAAGATTCGCTGCTTGGTGCAAACCCGGATCTCCGTAGGAACGCGTGATATAGTCATTCGCACGCAGCACGTCTTTGACTTCTTGCTCCATCACTCCTTGCTGGAGCATCTGCCAGGGGCCCAGCTTGGTCGGGAACTGATCTAAAGGCCGATAGGAAGGAATTTTTTCGCCGCGCGAAAATCCGTAAAAGACGGCCGCCTGAGTAAGCAGCAGAATTGTCAGGATCATTGCCGGGCGACCGCCAGCGAGTTTAAACGGCTTGCGAGACTTCGGTTGTTTTTCCATAGAGCAGTCGGTACACCCAGTTAACAGCCTGGTGGAACAGAACAAGCAGAGCGAGCGCCACCAGGAATAGCACCCATCCTTCTAAGGTGTGGAAGAAGCCCTGAGCCAAATCGGCACGCACTTCGCTGAGCACGCCAGTCAGTGTCACGCGGGCTGCGTTGGCCGCGATGGCAATGGGAATGGTCCCGAACAGAAGGACCCACCGCATCCAGACCTTGGCATCGAAGAAATAGGCGTATATCAAAGATAAGAAAGATAACGAAAGGAGCGAACGGATTCCGCTGCAAGCCTCCACTACGGAAAGCTTTTGGCTGGCAAGCTCCAACACGTTGCCATCACGCAAGACGGGAATTCCGATTAGCCCTAAAATAGTTTCGGCAACGCCTGAAGCGAATAACTGAAGAGGCAGCGTGATCCGAGCATAAATGAGGGCCGGAATTGGAATCATGAACGCCAGCAGACTGAGGGGAAATGCTAGCGCCCGCAGGACTTTGGTGCCACCTAGAAACAGGATCACACCCACCAGCGAGATCAAAAACGAAGTTCGGGCTAGAAAGAGCTCGGCACCCAGCGTTCCGAGCATGAGCTGTACGGCACCCCAGAGGAGCAAAGCCACGCCCCACAAGTTGGGTTCCGGCTTTATGGCGCTGAGGACAGCCCGCCGCTGCCAGATAATGTATCCAGCCACCACAGGCACGAAGAAGCCGTGTCCCATGTCTTCATCGTTACTCCAGTGCAGCACCAAACGGTACAGCACAGGGGCGTAGCACAGAGCGAGCAACGCGCCGAACCATATTAGTGTATTCCAAGGCAGTTGGCGGTCGTGCTTGGAAGCCGCATCTTGCCCTGGGATGCTGTTGACGTAAGTCGCCATTGAAATCCTGCCGCCCACCTTAGCTAAACACAACGGAAGCACAGTGACAATTCCCGGCTGTCTATTCTGGTGAACAACAGAGGCCCTGGAATTTTGCCGTTCCGCGTTATGTTGTTTAGTCTAACATTCATCCTGCTACCCGCTACTTATAGCAGATCGGCTGCTCATGCTGAAGTATTTAGGGCGGTCGAAGGATTTGACAGCTGGTTTTCGCAAAGACCATCATCAATGAGAATCGATCTGGCTGGGCGCGGTTTACGATGATGCCGCGTCCATTCCCGTTGCGCAGCTCCTTCCGGGTTGAATCCAACCTCAGAGTTGTACGGAGCATTGGTAGCGTGCCAACTCGACAATACTGCGATCGCTCCACCGGCAATTGTATGATCGGCCGGCTGCATCCCGGCGCGATGGTAGTTCCAAAGTCACTGGTGTAACGGTCTCCACGGGAATGTGCTAGCAGACTGATTCGCCATGCTGAATGCGATCAATCAACCGGCTCCAGCCCACTCAGATCAGAGCAGCCCTTGCAGCAACGCAAGCCTTTCTCACGGTAGAATCTTGCGTCAGGTGGCGAGGTCTTCGACCTCAGACCGACCAGAGTAGGATCGCGAAACTTTGAAGAATCTGGTCATGGCGAGCATCCCGTCACGTTGGAATTGGAATGCTGGACCAACTGTACCTGAACGGGTATATCGGGCCGCTGGGGGCGTCGGGTAGCCTGGTGAATTTTATGCGAGAGCAGTTGGGCAAGCCGATTCCATTTCCCGTGGCGCTCGGCCAAGTGACCGAGAAGTTGCGCGAGGCGGTGAAGGCAAATCCCGATTCAGAAAATCAACTACAAAGATCGCACGGACGACATCGCCGATGAATACCGGCGGAAACTCGGAGTACGGGATCCGGATCGTCTTCATCGGCGTGGCGCAGGAGAAGGCCCCAAATGTTCCAAGGCAAGAAGGTGGACGGCCATGGACAAGCGCGGAATCGCCTACGAAGCGCTCGACAATGGATTCCTTTCCTGCACCGAGCCGGAGAAGTTGCAGCAGATCTGCGATTCCCTGCGGTCGGAAGACCTTTGAGGAGGTATTCCGGAAGTGGCTGAACCGCATCCCTCCGCCGTTGCGGCCACAAGACCGGGAAACAGGCTACGATTGGGATCTGTCCATCTGGCAGATGGAAGTGAGTCTCACCCAGATCTTCGACCGGCCATTGCGCGGGCGTGCGTTTTTGAAAGGGATCATCCGCCACAATTTAGACCTGGGCCGGCCGGACGGGGTGCAGTTGATCTACGACCGCGTGGTGACGAAGGAGACGCCGGGCAAGTTCCGGACTCGGGTGATCCAGAACGGAGTTCATCCCAGCCTGCATATTCAATACAAGAACTTCGACCTGAAGCAATATTTCAAGAAATTCCGGAACACTCTATGGGTGGAAGGTGGCCCGGCTGTTCACTCGCCTGGAGTCTTCCCTCCGGCGCTCGCCATGTTCACCGGATGGCGAAGCGGTGCTGCCCTTCCTCTACGCACGTCGTTAAATCGCGGCGATGGGCAACTCGATGAGTTGATTGGCGGAGCCTTTTCCTCGTCACTAGCGCTTCGCAGATTTTGTTACATTCGTTAAGATCTGATTCTGAATAGACTGCTAGCGGGACAGCAGTCTTGCGATATACTGAGACTGATTATGGCGCTATCGTCTAACGGT
>JANXQZ010001099.1 GCA_025353235.1 Bryobacterales bacterium | reverse complement strand
GGGGCAGGCAATCTTGCCTGCAGCCGGCTTTCTAGCCGGCTCTAAGCGCCTAATCCTAGCCTCCCAATCCCCGCGCCGCCAAGAAATCCTAACCGCCGCAGGCATACCGTTCACCATCCGCCCGCCCCACATCCAAGAACTCCGCCGCCCCGACGAGCACCCCCAAAACTACGTCCGACGCCTATCCCAAGAAAAAGCCCAAGCCGTCTCAATCGGCCCGAACGAAATCATCCTCGCAGCCGACACCATAGTCGTCATCGAAGAACACGTTCTCGAGAAACCCCGCGACGCCGACGACGCCGTCCGCATGCTCTGCCTCCTCGCCGACAGCGACCACCAAGTAATCACCGGCATCTGCCTGCGCACGGAAACCGAATCAATCGCCGACTCAGCCTCCACAACCGTTCGCTTCGGTCCCCTCTCGCGCCACGAGATCGCCAACTACGTCGCCAGCGGAGAACCCATGGACAAAGCAGGCGCCTATGCCATCCAAGGTCTCGCCTCCAAATTCATCCAGCGCATTGAAGGCTGCTACTTTAATGTGGTCGGACTACCCATCACGCTCGTCTATCGCCGCCTAAAGGAGCTTGGATTCAAATTATGAAAGTCGCCTTGCTTGTACTGCTATCTAGTTCACTCGCCCCCGCCGCCGACACGTGGATAGACCAAGGCATCATCTATCTCGACCATTCTCCGCAAGCCGTAATGCATCCCGTGCCCGTGCGCGCAGTCACTCTCGGGGACGGCTTCTGGGCCGAGCGCCGCAAGATCAACGTAGAGCGCAGCATCCCGACCATGCTGGACCTGCTCGAAGAACACGGCGCGGTTGATAACTTCCGACGGCTCTCCACCAAGAAATCCGCTATCCGCAAAGGCCCGCTCTATACCGATTCCGATATCTACAAGTGGATGGAGTCCGTCGCGTTTGTCCTTCAATCGGCTGACAATCCCAAGCTGCGTGCTGACTTTGACCGCCTCACCGCCGAGATCCTCGCGGCTCAGGAGCCCAGCGGCTATCTCAACACCTACTATCAAGATGACCGTAAGGCGCTGCGCTTCACCGAGATGTACAAGTCTCACGAACTCTACTGTCTCGGTCATTTGCTGCAAGCCGCAATCGCCTACTATCGCGCGACAGGCGACCGCAAGCTCCTGGAAGGAGGCATCAAATACGTTGACTATCTAATCTCCATCTCCGGGCCAGGCAAAACGCCCCTGCTCACCGGACATCCCGAGTTAGAGATGGCGCTAGTAGAGTTATACCGGACCACCGGCGAACGCCGCTTCCTCGACCTCGCTGGCTATCTCCTCAGCGGCGTGGAGCGCGAACGGCTCAAGCTCACCAGCGCCCAGCTCGTATATATGTTCAGCGGCAAGCCTTTTACCTCGCGCACCGAATTCGAAGGGCACGCCGTCCGTGCCATGTATGCATCCAGCGGGGCCACCGATTACTATGCCGAGACTGGCGATCCGCTTTACCGCAAAACACTCGACACCCTGTGGACCGATCTGATCAACCGGAAGATGTACATCACTGGTGGAGTCGGTTCGCGCTCGCAGGGAGAAGCGTTTGGCGAGCCCTACGAACTGCCCAATTCTCAGGCCTACACTGAAAGCTGCGCCGCCATCGGAAACATGATGTGGAACTTCCGCATGCTGGCGATCAGCGGAGACGCCAAGTACGCCGACGTCATGGAGCGGGCTCTCTACAACGGCATCAACTCAGGCATGTCATTGAACGGAACGCTCTATTGTTACCGGAATCCGCTCTCTTCCAACGGAGAGAAGATCCGCAATGAGTGGTATGACACTACCTGCTGTCCCCCGAATCTCGAGCGCATCCTAGCCTCGCTCCCCGGTTATTTCTATGCCACCGCGAAGGACGCAGTCTACGTGCACTTCTTTCACAACTCCGAACTGGACTGGCACTTAGAGAACGGCACCGGACTAAAGATCTCTCAGAAAACGAATTACCCTTGGACCGGCAATGTCACTCTAACTGTCACCCCCGCCCGCGAATCCGAGTTCACGCTGTATGTGCGAGTGCCCAACACAGGCGAGTACAAAGCCATCAAGCGGCGCTGGAAAGCTGGCGACACAGTGGACCTGCACTTCGATGTCACTCCTAAGCTGATCACTTCGAATCCGCAAGTGGCGGAGAATAACGGCAAGGTCGCGGTACAGCGCGGGCCGCTTGTGTATTGCATGGAGCAGATCGACGAACCCGGCGCGATCTCGGATCTGGTTCTTGCCAAACCGGCCGCCCCCTTCGCCTCCGATTTCCAAGCCGATCTGCTCGGAGGAATCACAGTGCTAAAGCACGACGGAGCCGCATACGTCCGTTCCATCTCGGAAGAGCCGCTCTACGAATCTCTAGACAAAGCCGAAGCGAGGAAGACCAAGCCAGCGGAACTAACACTCATCCCTTACTACACTTGGGCGAACCGCGAACGAACGCCAATGGAGGTCTGGATCCCGCTAAAGTAGCTCAGCAGCTCTGTGGGGCAGGCAATCTTGCCTGCAGCCGGCTTTCAGCCGGCCCTAACTACTGAACTCTCGGCAGCTTAAACTCTACGTTCCGCTCGTCATTCAACTGCTGCGACATCTCGCGATCAATTAAATCGAGGCTAGCCTGATTCAAAGAGTGTTCTGCGCTCACATAGTGCAAGTTGCCCTGCTCCACCCAATATCCTAAAGCGGGAATGATGCGATGATCCTTGAAAGCCAGCAAGTACAACGTCGGCTGATCGCTCGCTCGGCGCGCACTCGGATCGGGCTGACGCTGCGTCTTCAGTCCTTCATAGACGCGCATCCCGGACTGTTGCTCCTGCGGCCCATCGGGTCCATCGGCGTAATCGCGAGCAGCTGGCAAGGGCCGGTCGGGAATGAAGGTCTGGTTGATCACCACGGAGGGCGCAGTGTTGGTGTTAATGATGGGCGGCGCGGATTCCTGGTATCCCTGAGGGGCTTGCGGAAGGCCATCGAAATACCCGCCTCCGCCATAACCATAGCCTCCATAACTACCGACGATGACAGGATACGGCACGACGTTCGACCGCCCATGGCCCGGGTGGTTAACGCGCGGCGCGTAATAGGGATAGGAACCGCGATTTCCATAATAGTTTCCCACCGCAGATCGCGACACAATGCCGCCCGGCGTGCCAGTCGGGGCATTGGGAGCATGGCCCGTTCCCGGATACAGAATGTTCCCAAACCCGCCGGGAGAGCTATAAGTTCTTCCGCTCTGCGCCAACAGCGCGCCCGCCGCCGCCAAACCGAGGACCGCCAGAACCACCTGCCGCATAAGAATTCCTCTGCCAAGAGTGTAACACCGTCAACATTCCGGAGCGTTGCTATAATTCTGCTTATGTCCGACGTGCGCCACTCCGTATGTGCCCTAGACTGCCCGGACTGCTGTTCGCTGCTTCTTAATATTGATGACGGGAAAGCATCCCGTTTGCGTGGAGATCCAAATCATCCCGTCACGCGCGGGTTCCTGTGCGGAAAGGTGGCGCGCTACCTCGACCGCGAATATTCGCCTGACCGTCTGCTTTATCCCCAGAAGCGAACCGGCGCGAAAAGCGCGGGCAGCTTCACCCGAATCAGCTGGGATGAAGCACTCGACACCATCGCCGAACGTTTAACCGCCGTCGCAGGGGAGCATGGACCGGAAGCCGTGCTTCCTTACAGCTATGCCGGCACCATGGGCATGCTGAACGGCAACGGCATGGACCGGCGCTTCTTCCATCGGCTGGGCGCATCGCGGCTGGATCGCACCATCTGTTCAGCGGCCGGTATGGAAGCCATGACCCGGACTCTGGGCACGCGCTACGGCACCGAGCCGGAACAGTTCCGGCATTCGAAGCTGATCATCGCCTGGGGCGCGAACATCCTCGGCACCAACGTTCACCTCTGGCCATTCATTCTCGAAGCCCGGCGCAACGGAGCCAAGCTTTACACCATCGATCCGGTGCGAACCCGGGTCGCCAAGCTCGCCGATAAGCACTTCCCCATCTATCCGGGATCGGATCTTGCGCTCGCCTTGGGACTGATCCACGTAATCACGTCCGAGAACTTGCAGGACACCGACTATATCGAGCGGTACACCAACGGGTTCGACGAACTGAAGCAGCTCGCGGCCAAGTATCCGCCCGAGCGAGTGGAAGCGCTCACCGGAATTGGGCGTGCCGATGTCGTGGATCTCGCACGCAAATATGCCACCACTCGACCCGCCGTCATCCGTCTCAACTACGGCATTCAGCGCAGCGAGCGCGGAGGGAATGCTGCCCGTGCCGTAGCAACGCTGCCAGCGATTACCGGGTCATGGCGCGAGATCGGCGGGGGCCTGCAACTGAGCACCAGCTTGCCTTCCAATTCAATCGGGCTGGACTGGAAATGCCCGAACTTCAAAAACGATCGGCGCTGGGACGAGAAGCGCGGCTGATAAACATGACGGAGCTGGGGAAAGCGTTAACTCAGGTGGATAACCCGCCCGTCAAAGCTTTGGTGGTCTACAATTCCAACCCCGCCGCCATCGCCCCGAACCAGAATCTTGTAATGCAGGGACTGCGGCGCTCGGACCTCTTCACCGTAGTGCTGGAGCAGTTTCAAAACGACACGGCGGACCACGCCGACATCCTGCTACCCTCCACCACTTTCCTCGAACATACTGACCTCTATCTCGCTTACGGGCACTACTATGTGCAACTCGCGCGGCCTGCAGTGGACGCGCCTGGCGAGACAAAGTCGAACGTGGAGGTGTTCCGGTTGCTAGCTCAGCGCATGGGCTTCGACGACGCCTGCTTCAAAGACAGCGAAGA
>JANXQZ010001097.1 GCA_025353235.1 Bryobacterales bacterium | reverse complement strand
CAGGTCGACGGGCATGCGGAACGTATCCAGATCTTGAGCGATTTTGCCCATGATGCGGAACCCTTTCTGAGTCCGGAACACGGTATACTCCATTTTGAACTCGGGTGCTCCGCTGGATTCAATCCACTGAATAAAGAAGTAGCCCAGGTTTTGGCCCGAGATCGTCTCGGCGGCTTTCTTGAAATCTTCGGTGCTCACTGACTGCCAGCTATGCTGATCGGGAAACGTGCGCATCAACTTGAAGAACGAATCATCCCCAATCACCCAGCGCAGCATGTTCAGGATTGCCGCGCCCTTGCTCGCCGTCACGGCCCAATACTCTGGAGCATAATCTTCTAGTCGGCCAGCTTGGATCACTGGTGGATTATCTACCGTCAGCGCCTCCACGTATGTATCGTGAACGTCTTGGTTCAGCGCAGCCGGCCCGTTTGTATGCTCCAGATAGAGCATCTCGGCATAACGCGCGTTTCCGTTTTGCAGCCAGATATGGTTCCGGCTGGTGGGAGAAACGAGCGTGCCCCACCACTGGCGCGCCATCTGGTTGGCGAGCAGTCGCGTCCCCACCTGGTCTCCGATCCCCTTCGGAGAGAGAAAAATGAGTCCAGGCGCGGAGTACCCGTTGGGGGTTCCATCTTCCGTCTCGATGAAGGTCAAATTCGCTTTGGGCGCAGGCCCGTACGTGCTGGTAAGGAAAGCCATCACCTTGCCAGCTTCTTCGCCGTAAGCGTTAGCCATCGATTTCTTGGTTCGAAAATACAGCGTAGTGTTGACGCCTTGCGAAGACACCTTTACGGGTTCGTCTTTCACAATCGCGATGCTGCCTGGGAAAGAGGCATGCGTGTACTTGAACGAATAGGTTGTCTTGTCGCCGGCGGCCCGATCGGCTGATTCGTCCCCGCTCGAAATCACTCGATTCCCCGTTGGGACGCTGATGCGCATGTCAGCGGTGTACCGATCGGCGGTGTAGTCGTTTACGGGGAACCAGCGTGCCGGATAAAGCAAATACGAACCCTCGGGGTGGATGGCGGCGAACTTGATCCCGTAGACGGGCGAATCTTCCGATCCGGCGAGTCGGCCGTCGTAGGTGAATGTCAGCGTGCTTGCCTTGCCTTTCTGAAGCGGCGTAGGAAAATTGAGTCGAATGGAGAAGTCCTGCGTAGAGCGCGATGCTGGGATCTGGTGGCCGGTATCGTCCACGATCCGCGAGACATTCAAGGCGTTATTCAACTCGAAGGAAGCCGTAGTGATGTTTTCGTCGAGCGGGATGAATCGAACCTGAACGTTTGCAGCAATTGCCTGCGTGCGTGGATTGATGTCGGCATCGATCACGTAATTTTCAACGTTAATGCGCGATGACCGCGTCCTTTCCTGCTGCGCCCCGCAGACGCCAGCCAATGCCAATCCAGCCGCCAGAACCCTACGAAGCATGCACCATTTCCTCTTTTAAAAGTTCTCTCACGAAAGAAGCCGCGACTTCTATTGGATCTTCGGGACCGGAGAGCATAGCCGCCACTCGACGCAACTCCGCCCGCATATCGGCCAACGCGCCGCCATCTTGCAACAACCGGATCGCATCGGACGCAAGCCGCTCACCCGACAGATCCGCTTGAATCAACTCCGGGACCGCCCGGTGGCCCGCGATCAAATTCACCATCGAGTAGAACGGCACTCTCACCAGGAGTTTGCCGATCAGCCAACTGAGCCGGTTAACGCGATAAAACGTAACCATCGGGGTGTTTAGCAAACAGGCTTCTACTGTGACAGTACCGCTGGCGGCGAGCGCCAGATCAGCGCACGCAAGGATTTCCCAGGTGAGGCCCTCTTCTACTTGGATGGATGCGCGGGAAAAGCGTTCCTGAAAATTGACGAGGTTCGCGCGCGATGAGAATCCCTTCGGCAGAGCCAGGATCAGCCGAGCCGGAAGGCGCTGCTGGATGCGCTCGGCTGCATCAATCAGGTCGGGCAAATGCCGAAGCGCCTCGCCTTTGCGGCTCCCCGGCAGGAGAGCGATCAACGGAATGCCGGGTTCAATTCCGAATTGGCGCTTCAAGTCGCTGCGATTCTGCGCGGGCTTCAGCAAGCGCGTTAGGGGGTGGCCGATGTAGGTGGCATTTAGCCCGTGATCACGGAAGAAGCGCTCCTCGAAGGGGAAGATGCAGAGCAGCCGATCAATGGTGCGACGCATTGATGGCAAGCGGTCTTTCCGCCAAGCCCAAACTTGCGGGGCTACCAAATAGATCACCGGGATGTCCAGCTTCTTGAGTTGTCTTGCGAGCCGGAGGTGAAAATCCGGACTGTCAGTAAGGATCGCGACGTCGGGCCGCTTGCTCCGGACTGCGCGCAGGAGCTTGCGGTATTCTGCGTAGATTCGGGGAATGTGCCGGAGAACTTCCACCAGTCCGACGACGGCTAGGCTGGCCGAATCCACTATTGCCTGCACGCCCGCCGCTTGCATGCGAGGTCCGGCACAGCCGAAGAATTTTAGATCTGGATGAGTGCGGCGGAGGGCTTCGACCAGACTCGCCGCGTAGAGGTCGCCAGAAGCCTCCCCCGCAGAAATCAGAATGGTCGAAGACACATGCTAAGTCTAACTTGACAGAGGGCGAATAAAAGGCGAAGATCAAATGTGCCTGAGACGCTGTTCGAGTCTTCTCCCGAGCCGAAGCTGATTGGAATCGCGAAACTTGCGGCCGCAAGCGAACTGCTGGAGGCCAAGAAACGGGTCGATTATTTCGAGATCGAGACACGCCAGTTCCTCGGACGCTGCTCCGGCACACGCATGCCTTTCGTGTGGACGATCAACCCCTACCGCGGCTGCGAATTCGGCTGCAAATACTGCTACGCCCGCTACGCCCACGAGTTCATGGAACTGCGCGACCCCCTCCAGTTCGAGCGCAAGATCTTTGCCAAGCAGTTCCACCCTGAAGCATTCCGCGCGGAGTTAAGGAAGGTGAAACTTGGCCAGTCAATCTGGATCGGTACGGCGACAGATCCGTATCAGCCTGCTGAACGGCGCTACCGCGTCACCAGATCCATCTTGGAAGTTTTCGCTCGAGAAAAGGGGCACCGCCTCGGAATCACGACGAAGTCGGATCTGATCGGTCAGGAAGCTAACTTGCTTGCCGAGGTAGCAGGGGCCAACATCATTCAAATCAATATGACCATCACCACTCTGGACGAAAGCTTGGCGCGTCTCATCGAACCCATGGCCCCGCGCCCCACACTGCGCCTGGAGGCGATCCGGCGCTTGGCAGAGGCTGGCCTACGCGTTACCGTTCTCGCAAGTCCGGTGATGCCGTTGATCAACGATTCCCAGGCGAGCCTTAACGCTCTCTGCGCCACCGCGAAAGAAGCGGGTGCGGCCTCTTTCAGCGCTGCGCCGCTGTTCCTCAAACCCTGCGCGGCCCAAGTCTTTCTGCCATTTCTGCAGGAGAATTTCCCTCGTTTAGTCGGTAAGTACAAGGAACGCTATCAGGCCAGCGCTTACCTCAAAGGACACTATCCTGAGACGCTGCGCGACCGCGTTCGCGCCATTGTCGCCCGCCACTCTATGGAGCCGCGCGCGAACGAGTACTATCCCAAAGGCTGGGACTCAACGCCTCAACTCCAACTCTTTTAGCGGAATTCACTTTACAACGCAAAGTGGATTCCGTATACTTTCCTCATGGCTTCCGTTCAGCCCATTCGACCTAGCAGCATGGAAGCAGTCGGACTGCATACCCATGCTATGGACAACTTGCGTTTCATACGCGAGACCATGGAGAGCGCGCGATCGTTCACCGCCGTCCCAGGCTGGGGCGGATTTGCTATGGGTGCATTCGCGCTGTTGACTACTCTGCTCGCGTCGCGCCAATCGACGGTGGAGGCTTGGCTCTGGACTTGGTTCTGGGGAGGTTTGCTGGCACTCGCCGCAGGTGGCGCGGCGCTCAAATACAAAGCTGACAAGGCGCATGTTTCGCTCCTATCCGGACCGGCTCGAAAATTTGCGCTCAGCTTCGCGCCGCCGCTGATTGTAGGCGCCTTGCTGACTGCCGTCCTCTACAAAGCTGGATTTCCAGGGGCCATTCCTGGCATGTGGCTGCTGCTCTACGGCACCGGAATCGTAACCGGCGGAGCGTTTTCGGTTCGGATCGTCCCCGTGATGGGACTCTGTTTCATGTTTCTGGGAGCGGTGGCGCTGTTCTGTCCCCGGAGTTGGGGAACGGCGTTCCTTGCGACGGGGTTTGGCGGCTTGCATATGGTTTTCGGAATCATCATCGCCAGGAGGTTCGGTGGCTAGACAGAATACTGCCCGGAAGAACAACTCGACAGCGGAGGAGCAGCCGGAACCCGTTGTCCGGACTGGCGGAGCCGTTTCGGATCTGGATAGGCTGATCCACGAACGCCTGCGGCTAGGCATTGTAAGCGCCCTCGCGGCAAACGAATCGCTGACGTTCAACGAGTTGAAAAAACTCCTTAACACCACGGATGGCAACCTCAGCGTGCATGCTCGCAAACTTGAGGACGCGCACTATATTGGCTGCCGGAAATCGTTCGAGGGCCGGATGCCTAAGACGGAATATCGACTGACCGAAGCGGGACGCCGCGCCCTCGAGAAGTATTTGGATCATATGGAAGCGCTGATCCATGCAATGCGGGACCGATAGCTTTTTCTCTTACTCCACTCACTTTATGTTACAAAGTACTCTTGACGGAATTCACGTTGCCATCATCATGGATGGAAATGGGCGCTGGGCGACGGCCCGAAGGCTGCCCAGGTTAGCCGGGCATCGGGCCGGAGTGGAAACGTTGCGCCGCATCGTGGAAACGTCGCCAACCTGCGGCGTCGGCATGCTCACGGTTTATGCGTTCTCGGCCGATAACTGGAAGCGCCCGTCGGACGAGGTGGCTTCGCTTATGCGTCTGTTCCAGGGCTATCTTCGGAAGGAGCAGGACCGCTGCGTGACAAACGGCATCCGCGTCAGCGTGATTGGCCGGCGCGACCGGCTGCCCTCGTCTCTGATCCCGCTGATCGATGACATGGAACGTGCCACTCTTGGCGGGTCGCGCTTGCATCTTAGGCTGGCTGTGGATTACTCCTCCCGCGATGCCGTGATCGAAGCAGCGCGGACCTTGGGAGCTGGAGCATCGCGCGAAAGTTTGTCCCGCGCTTTGGGTCCCGATGTGGATCTGCTGATCCGCACGGCCGGCGAGCAGCGGCTGAGCGATTTTCTCCTCTGGGAATGCGCCTACGCGGAGTTCGTCTTTTCCCAAAAGAAGTGGCCCGATTTTCAGGGTTCGGATTTGAACGCTGCCGTCTCCGAGTTCCGGTCTAGAGATCGACGCTTCGGCGCGATTGTCGCCTCCGGCGTCGCCTGATCATTGTTATAGTCGAATGTGATCAATCGCCGACAATTTGCCAAAACGGGGGTGGGTGCGATGCTGGCTGGATCGTTGGCCGCAGAACCGGCAAAGCGCGCCATTCTCGAATTGCGCTATCTCAAGATGCGCACGAACAACGAGAATCAAATTCAGCGAACGGGTGATTTCCTGAACCACGAGGCTCTGCCTGCATTGCAGCGGGCGGGTGCCGGTCCACTGGGATTTTTCGCCAGCGTAATCGCGCCGGAGAGCCCTTTCATTCTCGCTGTCGCGCAGTTTCCAAGCCTTTCCGGCATGGAGGCCGTTCGCGAAAAGCAGGCTCAAGATCCCCGTTATCGCAAGGCGCTGGAAACATACACCGGCTTGCCAGGTCTCAGTTACGAGCGTCTAGAGTCGTCGCTGATCCGCTGTTTTGAAACGATGCCCGCGGTGGATGTTCCGCCCATCGAAGGCCGCACAGCGTCTCGTATCTTCGAACTGAGGATGTATGAGTCGAATAACAGCCTGACTCTGGCTCGCAAGATAAAAATGTTCAATGAGGGGGAGATCGGGATCTTTCGCCGACTCGGGATGCGGCCGGTATTCTTCGGCGAAACAATCGTGGGAGCGAAGATGCCGAACTTGGTTTACATGCTTGCTTTCGACAGCTTGGCGCAGCGCGAGTCGGCCTGGAGCGCGTTTGGCAGCGATCCGGAATGGAAAGAACTGCGTTCGAAGGCTGGCAATAGCGACGCCGAACTGGTGTCCAATATCAGCAACGCGATCTTGCGCCCTTTGCCTTTCTCTCAAATCCGATAGATTCTGCTCCCCGTCATGGTTTGAATGGCAACTCCCGGGTGCCCTCATCCAGCCCTTCTATCCGAATCACAAGCCGGGGCGCATCCGCCTTCGCGAGCACGGGAGTCCGCTGCTTCGGAGCAAAATTTTGGGAAGCTTCGAGCGCCGTCATCCGAAGCGACAGGAACACGTTTGAACGGTCGGACGTGATGCGCAGCTTACGAATCAGCGAGGCAAAATCGGGCGACCCTCCCCTGTCAATCTCCGCAGTATGGACAAGCCGGCTCAAGTTCGCTTGTAAAGCCTTGGCCGCGAGTTCGTTGCGAACTGACAGGACGACATCGATAGCCAGGCCGCTGCGCACCGAAATGCCTGCCTGGAAACCTTGAGAGTCGGGCGACACTGTCTTGCCAGCCAAACTGGCGAAGAGGAAGTTGTGCATGGCTCGCGTATCGCTCATCAGCGCCCAGCAATCGTAGCGTGCTGCCAAACCTTGAGCTCGTCCCACAAAGGCATCCACGTTTTCTTCGCTGGAGGCAACCTTCAACCTCTCAATCGTGGCGAACAGTGACTGAATGTCCCCAATCAGGATGGTTCGTGAGCTGAGAAGCGCGAAAGCCGGTTCTGTTACCGCCTTGCCCCGCCTTCGAAAGATGGACACGCCGGCAAAGCTCTGGGGGTTGGCCCCTTGTTCGACAAGCACTTGCCGCACCCGCGCAAGATCGAAGTTTCCCCGAATCGCAATCAGCAAAGGCGGTTCTTCATCGGCCATCTCCGGCCGGGGTCCGGGAGACGAAATAAGCACCTGCTCGACGCCCTTCAGAAATTCGACGCCCGGCATCCCTAAATCCGGAATCCAGCGCTTTTGGATCCATTTGCCTAAATCGGATTTCTCGACTTGCGACCATTGAATGCCAACCAGAGCTCTCGCGTTCGGATGAACGTAGCGCCACAGAGGGGGTTCGGCAGGGATGTCGCCCAGAGCGGGGACCAGCAGCAAAAGCGAAACGATCAGAGTCTTGCAAATAGTTGCGACCATTCTGCTGTTTCTATCGGCGGGGACATGCAATTACGCGAGACCTAGATTGCGAGCAATTCCGTCGAAAATAAAACAAACGTAATCCACAGCAGATCCGCGAGCAGCAGATGCGCCAACTGCAGGGGAACGGGCGCCATCAACACTAAGTTTGCCAGACCCAGGCAGAGCTGAAGAACTACGATACCAATTAAAACGACGCCCAGCCGCCTAGTCATGGCTGCAACGTCAATCTTTGCCAGAACATAGCTCACCAATCCCAGGAGGTAAAATCCTAGTGCCACGGCTACGATAGGATGCAGAATCCGCAGCCGTAAAAAGATATGCGAAGACGGCAACAAATCTTGGCGCATTCCAGCCGCCAGGCTCGAAGCACCGAACAAAGTATCTCCCAACGCCGCGATCGCCCCGGTGATCCCGATCAAAACAAGGCCCCCCGCAACCACCGCCAGCATCGGACGAAAGTTCCCCGCACTGCCAGTCATCCCACGCTGGAATACGGTTCTATCCGGCCGCGACCACCACGCGGTCAAGCCTAGCGCCGCCAAGAGAAGCAGCGTGTTGGAAAGATGCAAGCCGAGCGAGTAGCCCCTTTGCACTGACGCGTTCGCGGCCACGTGGCCAAGCAACACAAGACCAGCTCCAATCAGCGCTTCCGTCAGCTCAAAGACGAGAGAAAGCACGGCCGCTCTGCGCACCGGGTGTTTGCGCGGGTAAGCCCGAAACGCCCAGATGACCAACCCCACGACACAGATCAACGCCACGCCGCTCGTTAAACGATGTCCAAATTCGATGAGTGTTTTGAGCTGCGGAGCTGGCGGAATTACCTGTCCATTGCACAAGGGCCAATGTTCGCCGCATCCCGCGCCGGAGCCGGTAGCGCGCACCACAGCTCCCCACAAAATCACCGCAATGTTTAGAGCCAGTACGAACCATGCGTAGAAGGTGAACCTCCGGGATGCCACGATTTAGCGCTTCCGCTGCAACATGACACCCAATTCAGCTTCCTTGCTCTGCTTCACGCGAGCGCCTTCGGCGAACATGCGCTTGCTCCCTTCAAGATCTCCCTTTTGGCGTAAAATCTGGCCGAGAGTATTGTAAGGTCCTGGATTGTCGGCGTCGAGACGAATAGCCGAGCGCAGCGCTTCCTCGGCTGCCGGAAGATCTCCCTTCTGCTTCAGTGCTGTGCCCAGCATGAAATACGCCTCGGCATAATCAGGGCGGAGAGCGATGGCGGCTCGCATATTCTTCGCAGCATCGTCAAACTCCCCGGATTGCCAACAGGCGATGCCGAGCATGTATTGCGCTTCGGCCATATTGGGATTCAGGGAAAGCGCGAGCGAGAGCTCCCTTTTCGCGCCCTCGATATCATCCTTATCTTTTAGCGCTACCCCGAGATTGTAGCGGGCTGCGGCATTCTTCGGATCGCGCGCAATTACGTCTCTGAAAACCGCTATGGCCTGATCCAATTCCCTCTTTTGCAGGTGGGTGAATCCTATGTTCATGCGGGCTGTTATATTGCTCGGCTCGGCGGCGAGAACTTTTTCAAACTGGTCGATGCCTTCCTGAGGATGCCGAGTATACACGAGCATCATTCCCAAACCGTTGCGGGCATCCCAGTTGGAGGGATCGAGATTGACGGCGCGCTGATAGGCGTTTAGGGCGTCCACGGGATTACCGGTTTTTTCGAGCAAAGCGCCGAGCCGGGTCCACGCCGCCGCGTCTTTAGGTTGAAGATCCGTTGCGGCCCTGAGATGTCGGATCGCTTCCTGAGACTGTCCGATAAAATCGAGGGCTTCTCCCAACCTGGAGTGGTATGCCGGGTTGTCAGGATCCAGGGCGGCCGCCGTTTGCAATTCGGGAAGCGCGCGCCCCTGATCTTTGGCGAGCCACAGCGAGACACCCAGATGATAATGCGCCGCCGCGAATTTAGGATCCAAATCGATCGCGCGCTGAAAGTACAAGACAGCTTCGGCTTTACGATCAAGCACGGCGAGCAAAAATCCTATTTCATCCTGGAATCGGACCGCCTTCGGATCGAGCGCGGCGGCTTGTTTGAAGGCGTTCAACGCGCCGTCGGCATCGCCCTTCGACTTCAGCTCAATGGCCCGGGATTCAATGTGCTTGAGGCTGTCAGCGGCCGAAACGATCAAAGCCGAACAAGCAATCCAAGATAGTAACCGCATCGTTCGCCCGCTCTTATTATACTTAGCCTATGTGGCCGATCCTCTTGCTGCTGCTGCAGGCGAGTGAGCATTCGACGGCGGTTGCGGCTTACAAGCAGCATAAGTTCCCCGACGCCGTTGCGCACTTCACGGAAGCTTTGAAGGCCGAGCATCCGGACACTGCCGAATATGACGAGTCGGTCCTGCTAATGGGCCAGAGTTATTTTTTGGATTCGAAGTATAAGGATGCGATTCCGTGGCTGGAAAAGGCCACAGCGGCGAAATCGCCAACTCCAGAAGCCGCGTATATGCTGGGCAATGCCTGCATCTTCACGCAACAAACAGACAAGGCGGTGAAGGCGTTTGCGCAACTGTTCCAGGTGGGCGCAAATTCAGCAGGGGCGCACCTTACCACCGCTCGCATGATGCTGCGTCAGGATGCGGACGGAGAGGCCGCCACGCAAGCCAGACTCGCGTTGGAGGTTGATCCGAGGGTTCCCGAAGCTCACTTCCTGCTCGGCGAAGTGGCGATTCTGCATGCCGAAATCGACGATGCCATTGCGGAACTCAAGAAGGAAATCGAAATCAATCCGAGCTTTGCGATGGCTTATTATCGTCTGGGCGACGCCTACAGCCGGCGCGAAAGGTGGGACGAGGCGATGGGTCCTCTGGAAAGGTCCGTGTGGCTGAATCCGAACTATAGCGCCCCGTTCATTCTGCTCGGCAAAGGCTATCTGAAGCGGAAAGAACTCGCTAACGCGGATGGTATTTTACGCCACGCACTGCGTCTCGATCCGCAAAACGTGTCCGCGCACTACCTTTTGGGGCAAACGCTGATGCAGTTGGGAAAGCCGGAGGAAGCGAAAAAAGAGATGGACCGCTGGAAGGAATTAAAGGGCGCAAATTAAGCTATTTGGCACGCGGGTCGCGTGCATTAGAGAATAGTATGAAGATCAAAACCCAATGCGGAGCCGGTCTCAGCGAAAACAGGATCTTGATCTCCATGTTAACCTCGGTGTTATGCGGCGCGCGATCCTCTGCCTAAATGTGCCTATTTTGGCATTGCTGATTGTGTCCAGCCTTGTGCCGCAGGCCAGCGCTCGGACGAAGATCCGCGTGCTTTGCTGGTCCGAGCGGACCGAGCCAGCCACCGTCTACCCGAATGGCCTGAATGGCGCATTGGTCGAGATGTTCGCCAAGGATCACGACATCATTGCGAAGTACGCAAATCTGTACGATCCCGATCAGGGCCTCACTCAGCAGGCTTTAGCTAACACCGATGTGCTTATCTGGTTCGGTCACCAGAAGCACAAGGACGTTACGCCCGAGCACGTCGACCTAATCGTAAAACGCGTTCGAGAAGGCATGGGATTCATGCCGCTGCACTCCGCGCATTATTCGCATCCATTTCAGCAGATCCTGGAAACAATTGCGAAAGAGCGCGGAACTCCGCTGCAGGGGACGCCTGGCAGTTGGGGCAAGGTCACGAATCAGGGGAAGCCGGAAACGATCCATGTCGTGGATCCAAAGCACCCGATTGCACGCGGCGTTAAGGATTTCAAGATTCCGAAGACCGAGACATACGACAATCCATTCAACGCGCCTGCGCCCGATGCCAAGATCCTGGAAGGCCGCTACGAAGGGGGGCGTCAGGATGGAAGCGACGGCTTGCTTTGGAGTTTCGGCGCGGGCAAGGTTTTCTATTTCCGTCCAGGACATGAAACGTACCCGATCTTCTATCAGGCCGAGGTTCGCCGCATTCTGATGAACGCGGTCCACTTCCTGGCGTCCAAGCCCACTTGAGCGCTATGGCACTCGAAGTAGCCAAGAAATCGCTCAAGGATCCTGGCGTCAGGATGACGCGCCAGCGCAAGATCCTGCTGGATTTGATCGACCAATCCGGCGAACATCTCGATGCCGAACGGCTCTTCACCTTGGCTCAGCAGAAAGATCCCAAGTTGAACCGCGTGACAGTGTGTCGCACGCTGAAGCTGCTTAAGGCCGGCGGCTTAGTGGACGAGCTGGACCTCATGCATCACAAGGGCGATCAGCACTATTATGAAACGCGCATGAAGCAGGAGCATGCGCATGTAATCTGTCTTCGATGCGGCCGGATTGAAGAGTTCTTTGGCGACCCGCTTCAAAAAATGCGTGAACAAATCGAGGATCATTTCGGTTTTCAAATTGTCCTGGCGAGAACCGAAGTGGGCGGGTACTGCTCGCATTGTCAGGTGCTGCGCGCGCAAGAGATGGGGAACGCGGCGGCGAGTTCAGGCCGACCTGGCTCTCGGCGGACCCTCTGATGGCTTTGCTCCGGCAACCTTCGGAGGCCTCCGAAGTGCCATCTCTCGTCGTTTTTAATCCTTCTGGAAACCGTACGCGGCTGCCTATTGAGACGACGCCTTTTCTGATTGGGCGTCAGGCCGAAAGCCATCTGACGCTGCGGGACAACCGAGCGTCCCGCAACCACGCCCGCATCGTGCGGGAACACAGCGAATACTTCGTAGAGGATATGAAGAGCCGGCACGGCGTGTTCGTCAACGGCCAGCGAATCACCCGTCATCAGCTTGCAAATGCCGACCGCATTGATTTCGGTTTCCAGGATTCCTACAAGTTGGTTTTCACGCTCGAAGCTGACGAGATGCATCGCATCTTCGACCAGATCTCGGCTCCAGCCACCTCGCCGATCGCGGGCGGAGGGAACCTTGGCAAGCTTCGCGCACTTGTCGAGGTGGCGCGCGCTCTGCAAACCTCGCTCTCAACGAACGACGTGCTGGAGTCGGTTGTGGACGCGGCTCTGGCAGTCACGGGCACCGACCGAGGCTTTCTTCTACTGCGAACCGGCGACGAGCTGACCGTGAGCGTTGCGCGGGACCGACACGGCGCACCATTGGCCAGCACGGATCTTAAAGTTCCCACGTCGCTCATCAACCGCGCGCTGCGCAGCCGCCGCGAACTACTCTCGATGAGTTTCGATCCGCTGGAACAAGACGGCGTGCGACCTGAAATGTCCGTCGCCGATCTGGAGCTTCGCAGCGTCGTGTGCGTGCCGCTCGTCCATGTGCGCACGGGATCGTCGCAGGACACGATCGTTGCATCGGTGGCCGACACGGTTGGGCTGCTTTACATGGATTCGCGGCAGAACGCGGCCGACCTTTCATCTGGCAACCGCGAGATTCTGCAGACGCTGGCGCTCGAAGCGTCCACCATTCTCGAAAATGCGCGCTTGCTGGAGGAAGGCCGCGAGAAGCAGCGCATGGAAGAGGAACTGTCGATTGCGCGGGAGATTCAGAGGGGTCTGCTGCCTGATCGGCTTCCTTCCGCCGGCTGGTTCCGGGCTGCGGGATCGAGCGTGGCCTCGCATCAGGTAGGCGGAGATTACTTCGATGTGCGCCAGTCCATGCCGGATACCTGGTGCGCGGTGGTGACCGATGTTTCCGGCAAAGGGGTCAGTTCGGCGCTGCTGGCTTCGCTTTTGCAGGGTGCCTTTTTGTTAGCATCGGACGGTCCGGTGCAGATCGATCAGGTGATGGCGCGCATTAATCGCTTTCTCACGGACCGCACTAAGGGTGAGAAGTACGCAACCGTGTTCTACTGCACCGTGGATCACACGGGCATGCTCCGCTGGGTAAATGCCGGCCATCCCAAACCGCTGCTGGTGCGCAAGGGAACGACGGACTTGACGGAGTTGCAGACTACTGGCATGCCCATCGGCTTGATCGAGGTCGCGCAATATACGGTGGCTGAGGTTCAACTGCGGCCGGGAGATAAAGTGGTGGCTTTTAGCGATGGCTTGTCGGAAGCGGAAGATGCCGATGGGCATTTCTTCGACAAGCAAGGACTGCGGGAAACGATCGAGGCCAACGCCGCTCTAGACTGCCAGGGTCTGCATGCAGCGCTAACCAAAGCGGTGGAGGATTTCACCGAAGATGCCATGCTGACCGATGACATCACCCTGCTCGTGTTCGAATATCAGCCTTAGATTTTGTGGGGCGGGCAACCCTGCCAGGCAAGATTGCCTGCCCC
>JANXQZ010001093.1 GCA_025353235.1 Bryobacterales bacterium | reverse complement strand
CGCTCGCCAAATTGTAGCGCGCATCCGTGTACTTCTGATCTACGCCGAGCGCACGCTTGAACTGCTGCTCCGCTTCCGGCAATCTCGACGCACCAAACAACGCGACCCCCAATTCTGTCGCGGCCACCACGCTGCTGGGTTCCGTTTTCCACGCTCTCTCGAAAAATGGAATAGCGCCCAAAGCATCGCCCTGGCTCAACAGCAGATCGCCAATATTGTAGTTCGCGGAAAAATCCGCCGGGTACTTCTCGAGCCGTTGCCGCATGAGAGACTCTTCCAACACGGCGCGCCGATCGCCCTCTCCTGCGGGTAAAACCTGAAGCCAGAAATGTCCCATTTCATCCGTGGCTAAATTGCCGGCCCGCACCCCTTTTGGCGGATTGCTGGGATTCCGGACGTTGTCGGTCGAATTGTCATAGTGATAGCGCATCGAAACGACCGACCCGCTCGGGAGCGCAACAGGCTCCTTGAAACGGTACACCCCTTGCCAATTCAAATCCCACTCAGGGATCCGGACCAGCCACTTGCGCGAGCCATCGGGCAGAGTCGCGTAGCCTTCCATTAACCTTGCGAGATAGTGGGCGTGCGGATATATGGCGAGCACCGTCAGGTCCATGGGCGCGCGAAAATCGTCAGTGACCACGAAGTCTCTTTCACCTGGCGGGATGTTAATAGCGCTGTCACGTTCCAGCTGCACCAGCATGGCGAATTGAGTCCGGGGCTTATCCGTGAAATAGATCCCGATGGCGGGGTTTACGATCTCTGTCTTCCCGGAACGCTTCAGGTGGACGTTCAACACCAGGTCCATGCCAGGATCGGCGCGCCAAGCCATTCCGTCGGGTTCCACCACAGGCGTGCTGCCAGGCTTCCAGGAGAGGAAATGACTGTCGGGGTCGAACGTTTCTTCTTCCAGGGCCACATCCATGCCCGGAAAACCTTCGCCTTTTATGCGCTCTAGCCGACTGGAGGTGTGCGACCGATCGATGATCACGTTCGCGTGATGGAACACGCGAGGATTGCCGGGGCGGACTTCAATCGCCTTCACCCATTGCGAAGTCTTGAGAGGGACCTTGAGAATGAAGTTCCAAAAAACTTCCGGCCCCTCAGCGCCGAGTTCATAGGGATGGGGAATTTGGAGCACCAAGTCCGGCTTTCCCAACTGCCATTCGGAACTGAATGCCGGAGGCTTGGGAGCGTTCGCCGCAGATCCAGCCAACGACCCCTGCTTCACCCACTCTTGAATGAGTTGAATCTGTTCCTCGCTCAACCGGCGCTCTTCTGCGAACTCGCCGTACCCATGCTGCGGCAGCCAGGGCGGCATAAATCTTCTCTTGGTCACGTCGGCGATTTGCGAAGCATGACGTTTAACGTCGTCGTAGTTCAGCAGCGGGAATGGTCCTGATTCGCCCGGTCGATGGCATGGAGCGCACTCGCGGTACACGAGCTGTGCGATGTCTTGGTGGAAGGTGACTGCCTTTGGAGCAGCCAGTGCGGCGACACACCAAACCAGAGCGAAACACGGCACTGAACAACGCGGCAACATGAAGGCTGATCCAAATTGTACAACAGGATCTTGTTGTATCTACTTGCGAAAAGTGGTTTGTTGCAAGTTGGGCATCACCCGTCCCAGTGCTGCCTTTCAACGAAGAACGCGACATGTTTTCAATCTGACCCGGCTTGCACCAGCGAACAAGCGGACGGGTCACGCTCAATTAGATCATTAGAAACGAGGGCAACAGGGATCGAACGACATGATGGCGGCTGACTTCGGACCCAAGGTCAAGGTGCTACTGCCCGCAGCTCAACATTACCGAGCTAGATCGCGAGACCCAAGGACCCGCAGCCGGCTAATCCCTCCATCCGGGTAAATCTTCAACCTCACATGGGAAATCGGCCCGTCCGCACGCAACTCGGATTCAAAACGATGAATCGCATCGGCCCCCAGCACGCTCCTCCCCAAAATCGACCGCCAAGGCACTTGCCCTGTAACCAGATCTTCCGTAAGGCAATCAGTCGCGGCGCAACCGTCTACCGAACAGCTATCAGGAAAGTTGCCCTTGTAATGTTCAGTCTCCACCTGCACAGCATGAATCAGCCCCGGAGCGCCCAACTGGACGATGATCCAGTCATACCCAGGACCGCGCCGCCGCCTCGTCTCCCAGCCTCCTCCCATATTCTTGGGACGCCCCGGCAGAATCAGATTATTCCTTGCGCCGAAGTACGCATCACTGGCCGCAAGCGCCAGACCCCCATGCGCCGCTGCAGCCAAATCGATCCAGTGATGCTCTTTCTCTAGCGCATTCCAGTCAGGCATGCCGCGCCCGTAAACTCGCAAGCGGGCCACACCCCCGTCGGGATATATATTCAGCCGCACCTGGTCGAACGGACCCGTCCCTGGCAGCTCGAACAAGTTATGCGATCCGCCTTGCAGACGCATCTTGGCGAGTACAGGCATCCACTCGCCCGCCCCCAAGCGAGCGTCCAACGAGCAATGCGAGGGGAAATTTCCGGTGAAGTGCGACGTGTCCACATTCATGGCATGCAAGGCAGCAGGGAACCCGAGCCGGACCACGCACCAGTCAAATCCCTCGGTCCGTTTTCTCCGGGATTCCCAGCCATCCATCCATTTGCCGCGATCCGTGTACTTGCCTGGCAAGAAGACCGCAGGCTCCGCGCGAATTAGATTTTCCTTCTCGGCGAAGAACTCGTCATTCGCTTCCAGAACCTCCGCGCCGCACAACTCGCAAGCCACGTCCGCCAGATCCGCAAAGGGATTCATCGTTTCACCTCCCGTCCGAAAGGCGCGCCAGCCACCAGTCGACCGCGCAAGTAAGTCTGCCGCACCACGCCGCGCAAGCGTTCCCCTTCATACGGCGTAATCGGATGTTTATGGAACAACTCGCTACCTCGCACGGTGAACTCGGCCGCGGCGTCAAACACCACGAGGTCCGCGTCGAACCCAGGCGCAATCCGGCCCTTGATCGAAGCCAACCCAGCAAGCCTTGCCGGTCCCTCCGACATCCAGCGAACTACATGCTCGATCCCGATGCCGCGTGCCGACGCCTCGGTCCACATCACGGGCAGGCCAAGCTGCACGGACGCGATCCCGCCCCACGATTTCGAGAAATCACGCGACGCTTTCATCTCAGGCGGACAGGGCGAATGGTCCGACGCAACCAGGTGAATCTTCCCGGTGATCAACGCCTGCCAGAGTCGCTCCCGATTGGCCCGCGAGCGAATGGGCGGCGCGCACTTCCAATTTGTCGCGCCCTCGGCGATCTCCTCGGCCGCGAAATGCAGATAGTGGGGGCACGTTTCGACGGTGACTGCAAGGTCGTCGGGCACGGGGAGAGCATCGGCAGACGACAGATGCACAATGTGAATCCGAGCGCCATATTTTCGGCCCAGCGAAGTGACCAGGCGAACCGCTTCGACTTCGGATTGATCGGGGCGCGAATCGAGGTACCGTTCGTAGCGTTCCTCAGAAGCCAGGGGGAGAAGCAACTCGGGGAGCTCAGCATGCACCAGCAACGGCAACCCGGTGCGAGCAAGCGCGGGCAGGGCGGCTTCGAGTTGCGCTCCTGTCACCATGGTGAAGCTATCCACTCCGGGATCCGCCAGGAAGCACTTGAAGCCAAGAACTCCGGCTGAGGCCAAAGCCTCGATCTGGTCAGCGTTGTCGTTCACCAGACCGCCCCAGAATCCATAATCCCCCGAGCAGTTTCCGGCGACTGCGGCGCGTTTTGCCTCGAGCGCCCCAATGGAAACAGTGCCTGGAATCGAGTTTAGCGGCATCTCCACGACGGTGGTGATTCCGCCTGCTGCAGCCGCTCGAGTACCACTCTCGAAGCCTTCCCAATGAGTCCTTCCCGGCTCATTGAAATGGACGTGCGTGTCCACCAGACCAGGCAAGACGTATGCATCGCCGACATCCACGATCTGTTCGCCGACCGGATTTTCGGTGTAGGCGAGCACTGCGGCAATGCTCTCTCCTTGAACCCAAACACCGGCGGGCCTGATACCCTCGGGTGTAACCACATTGCGTGAGCGCAGCAGCATGCGATAAACTCGACCGTACCATGCCCAACTTCGCACCCCAGACCGAGCGAGAAATGATCGAGATCCTCACCGGCATTTTCGAGGGCGGAGGCTACTGCACGCTCGCCGACAGCCCCACTGACACGTTGGGCGGCCTTAGTTACGGGAAGCATCAGGCAGCGGAGGCGCAAGGTTCGCTGGTGGCGATGCTCAAAATGTACGTCGACCGAACGGATCCGCCGCTCCCAGCCCCCGACTTCAAAGACAAACTGGAGACCCATCTCCAACTGTATGACGCAGCGGGCCGGAAGTATCAGGGAACTCCTGCGCAACGTGCCGATTATAAGCAGCTGCTGAAAACCATCTGTAACGACCCAGCTATGCACGCCGCGCAGGATGAATATTTCACCGAGTGCTACTACGTTCCCGCGATGCAGCATGCCGACACTTTCGGCGTGTCCTCACCGCTAGGCCGCTCAATTTTCTACGATATTTCGATCCAGGCCGGCTCTGGC
>JANXQZ010001055.1 GCA_025353235.1 Bryobacterales bacterium | reverse complement strand
CACCACCACCACCGCCGCCTACACTTTCTCCTTAGTGGATGGACCTGGCAACACCGACAACGCCCTATTTGCCATCAATGCCGCCACCCTGACCGCCGCGGGGCCGCTGCCCTTCTCTACCCACGGCCGCTACTCCATCCGAGTGCGCGTCGACGATGGCCGCGAGAACGGTGTCTTCGAGAAGGCTATCGTTGTTCAGCCGAGTCAAGGCCGTCCCGCCGACGTGGCTGTGGCCATCGCCCTAGCCAACGGCCAAGCGGCCACGGGCGTTCCCGGTAGCGACGTGAACTACACCATCACCGTCACCAACAACGCTGCATTCCCGGTGAGCAATATCGTGCTGGCTGACATTTTGCCCGCCGGCTTTACCCTCAGCGCGGCGGACCAGAATAACTGGAAGCCAAATCAGCTTTATCGTTATACCCGGTTAGTGGTGGATGCTGCTGCCGCCCCCACGGATGCGATGCAAGTCCAAGTCGCGGAGATCGGAATGCTGGACGCCAATGGCAACCAGATGGACAAGAAAGCCTGGAGTCTTGCCTTCCCCGATGGCCAATTCAATTTTGACTCGGCGAGCGCCATCGACAACGATCCAAACACCCGTTGGCAAGCGGGCGGAGCCCTCGGGGCGCCGACTAACTTTCCGTATGAGATTCAGATCGACCTGGGGCGGCCTTCCGCGTTGACCGGGTTCACCGAGCTCAATGCCAACCAGAACTCCGATGGCTGGGTCGGCTCGTACCGCTTCTTTGTCGCCAACGACCCTACTAACTGGGGCGATCCTGTGTCTCAGGGCACCTTCGGTACAGACGAACTACTAAAAACCGCGAACTTCACCCCGCCCAACGTTCCGGGGCAGGTTGTCGTTACGCTTCCCGGTCCTATCGCCCCCGGCGGCACCGTGACCCAGAATATTGTGCTCACTTCGAGGCAGGCTGCAGGCGCCTCGACCAACCGCTCAACGATTCTGAGCGCTCTGGACGACATGGGCGACTTCATCGCCAATACCAACGCCAACGGAGGATCGGGGACCGTGGACTTTCCGGTGGTGGCTGCCGCCGGCATCCCTAATGCAAGTGCTCCGAAACGAGAATAAGTCGCCGATCATCACCGCACAACCCCGAGTCTTAAGCTGTGGACTCGAATTTTTTCTAAATGATGTGATCGCCGCGACGGGGTTTTACCGCATACCAATATGCGTACCAGCAACGCTGGGCTGCACTTGAAATGGAGGCTACATGAAACAGATCTACACTTGCTCGTTCTTCGCAATTTCGTTCCTGGCTGCCGCAACGTCCACGGCCCAAGCGGCCGCGGTGGACACCAGCAACCGCGATGCGGTGCTTGCTTTCTACAACGCTCAATACTCGGCTGGGAATCCCCCGCCCGCGATCGGGTTCACCGGGGACGTGAACTCCTGCAATGCGGGAACCACGAGTCCCGATTTTCGCGCCGCAGTCGCCAAGCGCGTGAACTTCTTTCGCAACATGGCCGGGCTTCCGGATGCCACTCAAGACGACATGCTGAGCGCGCTAGCCCAACCGAGTGCTCTGATTCAGTCGGCGAACAACGAGCTCTCACACGAGCCTCCCAAGACCTGGAAATGCTACACGGATGTAGGCGCGGCTGCATCCGGCAAATCGAACCTCGCGATGAGCAATACCGGCTGGGACGCAATAGATGCCTATATCAACGAAGGGGGCGCGCTGGGCCATCGCCGCTGGGTACTGTACTCGAACTTGCAGCGCTTCGGGACCGGCGACGTACCTCAATCCGGAACTTCCAGCGCCACTAACGCCCTGTATGTGATCACCGGCGCTGGAAATACAAACACGCAGCCGCGCGACGGATTCGTAGCTTGGCCGCCGAAGGGCTTTGTCCCCTATCGGTTCGCTTACGGAACCTGGTCTTTTTCGCTTCCGAATGGGGATTTCAGCAACGCCACGGCAAGCATGACCGATCCCATGGGTGCTCCAGTCACTTTAGCTCGTGCTAGTAGCTTGAAGAATGGCTATGGAGACAACACATTCTCCTTTGATCCCTCGCTGCCCAACGTCCTGCCTGGCGGCGGCGGGAAACTGGGACCTCGTCCCGTGGGAGGCGGGCCGGATCTCGCCTACACGGTGACGGTGAACAACGTTATGGTGAATAACGCCCCTCAGAACTTCACATATACAGTGACCCTCGTGGACGTAAATGACCCGGTCACCGATCTGAAGCTGTTCATTCCATTCATCAGCGGCCAGATGCCGAATGGTTCCACCATCGGCCTGTTGACGACCACGGATCCGAATCCAGACCCGAATCCCACGTACAAGCACACGCTAGTGGCCGGGGATGGTTCGGACGATAATGCTTCCTTCACCATCGACAATACTTGTGCGCTGAAGGCGGCAGTTGACATCGATTTCACTCAGAAACCAGTCTGGAAGATCCGGGTAAGAGCGGACAATGGCCATCCAAACGGCACCATCGAAAAGGCGATCGTAATCGCGCCGTTCAACAACTGAAAGGATGGTTCTCCTGGACGCGATAACCCAGAGCGCGAGGAGTTCCCTGCTGAAGAATGCAGGGGCGATGCCTATCTGCGCAACGAAGTAGAGTCGCTGCTGGCGGTGGATTTCTCTGAAGACCGGAACTCTGGACTCGCCAGCATGGGACGGCAGCCCGTCCCCGGAGTTCGCGGCTACCGAGTCACGAGCCGGGCCCTTGGCGGAGGGAACACAGATTGGCACTTACACCATCGAAGCCCTCATCGGTGCGGGCGGCAACGGGGTTGGTATACCGCACCACGGATACTCGGCTCAAGCGGCCCGTGGCAATCAAGGTTCTATTTGAAAATTTAGCCCATGCTGCGGACGCCAGCGCTTTTCAGCGCAAAGCGCAATTGGCATCATCGCTGAATCATCCGCACATCGTTATGGTGGACGACGTGGGCGAGTTTCAGGGATGCCAATACCTGGGGTCACCGATTCGTGGACGGCGGGACCCGGCGAGAGCACGACGCTTTACAAGCGACAGCAGATAAGAAAGTTGTTGAAGCCGACGCCGCTCGGGTGGAAGAGTTGATGCATCGTTATTTGAAGGAGCATAATGAATCGAGGGCCGGTTTGGGCGGCCGCAGGCGACGGTGCGCATTTGGAAACAAAATGTTTGAGAGCCTGCTGTGATACGTTGAATCCATGTCCACCGTCAATCGCCAGTTTCACCTTGCCGCCGTGCCCGTTGGGATGCCGAAGGAGAGCGACTTCAAGATCGTCGAGGCTCCCCTCCCAAGCGTCGCCGAAGGGCAGATCTTGATCAAGACTGCGTACTGGTCAGTGGATCCGTACATGCGCGGACGCATCACCGGCGTCAAGAGCTATGCCGATCCTATTCGCGTGGGCGACCTCATGCTTGGGGGATCGGTAGGCGAGGTGGTGGAGTCGAAAAACCCGAGCTATCAAAAGGGCGACTTCGTCATGGGGATGTGGGGCTGGCAGGAGTACGAGGTGTCCACAGGCAAGGGGATGCAGAAGCTCAATCCTCAACTCGCTCCGGTGTCGACGGCTCTCGGGATTCTCGGAATGCCGGGTCTCACCGCCTATTTCGGCTTTCTCGATATTTGCCAGCCAAAGCCGGGCGAGACCGTGGTGATTTCCGGTGCTGCCGGTGCCGTAGGCTCTCTGGTGGGCCAGCTCGCCAAGATCAAGGGCTGCCGGGTTATTGGAATCGCGGGTGCCGACGACAAGGTGGATCACTTGGTAAACGATCTCGGCTTCGACGCAGCCTTCAACTATAAAACCGTTCCTAACTATCTGGAGAAGCTCAAGGAACTTTGCCCTAAGGGCATTGATTGTTACTTCGACAATGTGGGCGGAGCGATCACCGATGCCGTGTTCCCGCTTCTGAATCTTTACGCGCGCGTCTCCATCTGCGGCCAGATTTCGCAGTACAACCTGGAGAAGCCGGAGCTAGGCCCGCGCTTGTTGACTTACGTTCTGGTGAAGCAGGCGCGCGTGGAAGGATTCATCATTATGCGTTTCGTCGAGCGCTTCAGCGAAGGCGTGATGCAAATGGCTCAGTGGCTAAAGGAAGGAAAGCTGAAGTACCGGGAAGACGTGATGGAGGGCTTTGAGATTATTCCTGCGGCTTTCATCGCGCTACTCAGCGGAAAGAATACCGGCAAAATGCTCGTGAGAGCCCGGTAGAATCAAGGGCTACTTCTTTTCTGGAGGCATCACGTACAAGTAAATAACGTGGCCTCGCGCATACGGCTCAGCTTTCTCCACGTATTTTGCCTTCCAGCCAGGAACGGCGTATTCGTGTGAGATCACGCGTGAACCCGGCTTCAAATACTTCTCCAAATTTGGCCGTAAAATTTCATTCGAGTTGGTCATCAGATAAATGGTGACCACATCCGCGGGACTTAAATCCACCGCTAGCAAATCGCCATGTATGACGCTCGCAAGGTTCTGGAGATTGAAACGGACGATGCTCTCGTTCGTCGCTTTCACCAGCGAAGCCGAAATTTCCACTCCCACGGCCTTGGCGTGAAAACGCTGGGCCGCCCTAAACAGGATTCGACCGTCGCCACTCCCGAGATCGTACAAGGTTTCGCCTGACTTGAGATCGGCAATCTCCAGCATGCGGTCCACAATCGCCTGCGGTGAGACAACATAGGGGGCCAAACTCTGTTTGTAATGCTGAAAACCCGACTGAGCTTGGCCAAGCGAGGCAAACGAAACCAAGCCGACCAAGATTTCCCTGAATTTGCACATTCTATTGACTAGAGATGGATGAAGTCAGCCGCCCGTTCCTTGATTTTACAATCCGGCCCACCATTTCCGAAACTGCGAACCAGAGGTCCCGAGGCCGGCTGATGGTGTATTCGTATCCTTTGAAGTACTTGACCGTGTGGCTGATGGCGTCTTTCCAGGGTGCGGCTTGAGGATTCAAATTGTAATTCATGTAGAAAACAGGGTAATCTATCTCGCTGATCTGTTTGAGCGAGTCTTGTGGCACGTTGGAGTCGAGCATCACTTTCGGGCCAGCGAAGATTAGAGCATCGGGGCGGGTGGCGGGAGTACCGACGCACTCTTTCTGAATCAGCTGCGTAAGGAACTCGGTGTCCCCGTGTTTCTGGCCGAGTTGCTTGAAATCCACAGTCCCTAGGTTCAGGCGATGAAGGGCGTCCCCCAGGGCTGGGAAGTCGATGCGGTCGGCCCCATCCTGTCGATAGAGCACTTTCTGCTC
>JANXQZ010001006.1 GCA_025353235.1 Bryobacterales bacterium | reverse complement strand
CCTCGAAACTGGTGGCGATGCGTTGCCAATCCACCACATCCGGCGCAGCGACTTGAAACGAAGGAAAATCCGGATGGGTTTCCGCCATGTGAACCAGACGCTCGGGATCGCGAAAGGGCAGAGGGTCAAGCAGCACGGCATGGATCACGCTGAACACCGCCGTGTTCACGCCAATGCCGAGTGCGATGGTTAAAATCGCGGTGGCGGTGAAGGCCGGAGAACGAAGGAGAGAGCGGACAGCGTAGCGGCTATCCCGGATTAATTCTGCCAGCCAGTTCATCTCTCACCAAGTAATTCGGACCTGCGGCGCTCCCGTTTTCTTCAACGACGTCCACGCGTTGCTGTGAGTTTCCCTGCAATTCATTTCTAACACCTGTGGCTGCAACCAGCTATAAAGACGCCAATGGGTGATGTACACATTTTGGCCGATTGCCAATCGGCCGCAGGTTGACAACCTGCCCTACAGCGAACGCGGCCGCTTTTTAGGTTTGTCGGCCTACAGGGCAGCGTGATGAAGAATATTTTCGAGCTGGCGGATCGCGAAAGGAGGAATATCGCCGGGATAGAGCGAACCATTGCAATACGCAAAATGAGCAGACGGGCGCGAATCTCGCACCTACTCGGGTCCCAAGATGGCGTTCAGTTCAGCGAGGCGGGCGTCGAGTTCTTTGCGCAGGGCGTTGTATCGTTCGATTGCGTCGCGCCCGATTTTTTGATCGGTGGCGTTGGTCAGGGTATACAGATAGGTGATGTGAGTTTGCAACTCGGGCTTGCTGTACCGGATGGGCGGAGTGATCACCCGCTCCGTAAGTTGAGTCAGCTTCTCCGATTTGGGAGCGGCTTTCAGGCGCTCTGCCGCCTTATTCACGTCGCTCACAAGATCGCGAACGCGCATGTTGTGTTCGAACTGTTCGCGCAGGTCGGCAGTAGTGACTCCGTCCTTGGTGACGCGCGGGTCTTCTACAATTACCAACGGCTGAGTTCTGCTCCATGTACCCGCCGTGAGCCGCACCGTATAGTTTCCCGGGACGGCCATGGGACCATCTGGACCTTCCGGGCGTGTCTTGCTCTGCCAGGGTCCGGGATAGCGCAGATCCCAAATGAAGCGATGCATCCCACGACCCTTCTTCATCAGCGTGGGAGCGTTGGGCAAAGCAATTTTGTCCCTGTCATTTTCGCTTGACATCATCCGGCGCACCACTTTACCGCCTCCATCGAGGATCTCCATTGTGATCTCGCCGGGCGAGTCGCTCGCCACGTAGTCGATGACCGCGCCCGGCCGAGGATACTGAAGATCATTCCGGATTGGGCCCAACCCTTCCAGTCCTCCTCGAACGGTAGTGCGCACGGCTTCGCGCGGTGCGAACAGAAAGGGCTGCGACGCGGTAATCTTGTCATTCAGCTGATGCAGCGGCGTCAAATTGTCTAGGATCCAGAAAGAGCGGCCCTGCGTAGAAACCACCAAGTCCTTGTCCGCCACCTTGATGTCCGTCACTGGAGTCACGGGCAGATTCAATCGAAACGACTGCCAACGACTGCCATTGTCGAAGGAAACATACATCCCGAATTCCGTGCCGGCGTACAGCAGTCCCTCGCGATCGGGATCTTCGCGCACCACACGAGTCGGTTCATCAGCAGCGATTCCATTGGCCCCGTCAGTGAGTCGCGTCCAGCTCTTGCCGAAGTCGTCAGTGCGATAGATATAGGGGGCGAAGTCGCCAAGCAGATAACGGTAGATGGCTGCATAGGCGGTTCCGGCGCGGCGGGGGCTAGGCTCGATATTCTGGACGCGCCCTCCTGGCTGCAAACCTGGCGGAGTTACATTCGTCCAAGTCTTGCCGTCGTTCTGGGTCACGAAGATTAACCCGTCATTCGACCCAGTCCAAATCAAACCCTTCTTTATGGGCGACTCGCGGATGGAGTAGAGCGTGCTGTAGACTTCCTCGCCCGTAGCATCGCGCGTAATCGGTTCGCCGCTCGCTCCCTGGCCCTCGGGCGGATGAGCTGTCAGATCCGGACTAATCTTCTCCCACGTAACTCCGCCGTCAAGCGTGCGATGAACGAATTGCGAACCGTAATACACAGCGTGCGGGCTGTGCGGCGAGACTTCCATGGGAGAGACGCGCTGGAATCGGTACGTGAGATCGCTGCCCGGATTGCCGTATAGCGACTGTCCTCCAATCCAGTAGCGCTCTTCGTCGTTGGTGTTTAAATTCTGTCGGCTGAACTGGCCCTTGCAGCCGCCATAGACGATGTCGGGGTTGGTGGGATCGGGGATAATTGGTCCCGTCTCGCAGCCAGGTCCAGCGCGAAAATCCTGACCGTTGCCGACGGCGAGGCTGGGCACGATCACGGTAGTGTTATCCTGCTGCGCGCCATACACGCGATACGGATACTGGTTATCAACTGCGACTTGGTAGATTTCGGCAGTGGGCTGATTGGCCTGCGTGCTCCAAGTTTTGCCTCCATCGAGCGAAACGTTCGCGCCGCCGTCGTTGCCTTGGATCATGAACTGCGAATTTTTAGGATTGATCCAGACGTCGTGGTTATCGCCATGAGGAACCGGCCAGGACTGAAACTTCTTACCGCCATCAATGCTTTTGAACCAGCCTTCATCGCCCACCCAAACCACGTCCGGGTTGTTCGGATCGACGCCGATGGTGGTGTAGTAGAAGGGCCGCGTGAGGATCGCTGCAGACTTGTTTACCAGGGCCCAGGTAATCCCGCTGTCTTCCGACCGGTACAGACCCGACCCCGGCTTAGCTTCGATGAGTGCGTAGATGCGTTCCGGATTGGCGGCCGAGATGGCGACATGGCTGCGTCCGAAGAGATCGTCCGGCAATCCGCCCGCTAGTTTCGTCCACGTATCGCCGCTGTCGGCGCTCCGATAAATACCGCCTTCGCGAGCCCCGCTGATGATGGTCCAAGGCTTGCGCTGTCCATGCCACATGCAAGCAAAGACCACGTTCGGGTTGCTCGGGTCCAGTTCCAGATCGGCCGCGCCTGCAGTGTCGGACACAAATAGAACAAGCTTCCACGACTTCCCGCCGTCGCTGGAGCGATAGACGCCGCGCTCTTTGTTGGGAACGAAGGGATTGCCAGTGGCGGCGACGTACACGATGTCGGGATTCGAAGGATGAATGCGCACCGTGGCGATCTGGCCGACGTCGCGCAACCCAGCGAACGTCCAGGTCTTGCCTGCATCCACGGATTTGTAAATGCCGCGACCAATCGACACATTACTGCGGATCTTCGATGAGCCAGTGCCCGCGTAGACGATGTTTGGATTCGATAAAGAAACTTCCACCGCGCCTATAGAAGCGACAGCAAAATAGCCGTCGGACACGTTGATCCAAGCGTGGCCCGCGTCGGTGGTCTTCCAAACGCCACCGCCGGTGGATCCCATATAAAAGGTGTATGGCTCGGAGGGAACGCCGGTTACCGTGGTGACGCGCCCTCCCCGCTGAGGGCCGATCATGCGATATCGCATTTCCGACCACATGAGTGGGTTGGGCTGATTGGCCGCGACAAGACTAAACGCGAATGTCCAAAGAAAAATACTTCTCATGTAAATCATATTCGCATTGTGGGGCGGGCAATCTTGCCCGCAGCCGCCTTTCAGGCGGCTTTGTTCCGAGAAATGCCGGCTCTCCAGAAACTGCTCCCCTCCGCGTGGTGATCGGTGGGCGACGGTGATCCGTTTTGTTGTTGTTTTTGGTGAAGTTCGCACGTCCAGGGCGGATAGGGATGCTTTACAGGGCAAGTCTGGACACA
>JANXQZ010001005.1 GCA_025353235.1 Bryobacterales bacterium | reverse complement strand
CCAGAGCGAACCGAAGACCACGGCGGCCAAGCCCATCGTGGAACCTACCGAAAGGTCGATGCCTCCCGTGATGATGACGGGCGTGAGAGCCAGCGCAAGCAGGCCGATTTCGACGCTGAGCCGGATGATTTCGAAGAGATTCGTTGTTGTGAAGAAGTTCGTCCCGGTGACGCTGAAAAGCAGGATTTCAAGTCCAAGCACGACGGCCAGAATACGTTCCTGTCTCATCGGGCGAGTCTTCTCGAACGAGCCAGAAGCGCATCCAGCATCACGGCGGAGAGGATGATCGCGCCTTGGATGGCCTTCTCCCAAAACGCGTTCACGCCGAGGAAGGTTAGGGCCGGACCGATCACTCCCAAAATGGCGACTCCGAGCAGCGTGCCTAGCATTGACCCGCGGCCCCCATTAATGGATGTTCCACCCACTACCACCGCCGCGATCACTTTGAGTTCAAATCCGACACCGGCGTTGGTTTGAATCTCGCTAAAACGAACGCTGTCGAGCAGAGCCGCCATGCCCGAAGCCGCACCCATCAGCATGAAGGCCGCAAAGGTGATTGCTTGAGTATCGATTCCGGTAAGCCGCGCGGCCTCCGTGTCCGAGCCGGTGGCGTAGATGGCCCGGCCCGCAGCCAGGTTGCGCAAGGCCCAGGCAGAGGCTGCAATCGTCATAAGAGCGAGCGCTCCCATCAGCCATTCGCCCCTGGTCTGCCCTAAACCGAACCACTGGAATTGAGGAGGCAGGTCTTGAATCCACGCGCCTCCGGTGGACCACCGAATTGCATCCCGCAACACGACCATCGCGGCTAGCGTGACGACAATCGATGGGAGTTTCAGCAACGCAACGAACGCCGCGTTCAGCGATCCAAGCAAAGCTCCGCAAGCGATGGACGCCAGGGCTACCAGCGGCATGGGCAGACCCGTCTTGGCTAAGAGTCCGGCAGCGATGCCGCAGACGGCAAACTGTGCGCCTATCGAGATGTCGATCTGGCGAATGAGGATGATCACCGTCATGCCGATTGCGGCGATCAGGACGGAGACGTTGCTCAGGACCACATCGCGGAGATTGCCCACTTGGAAAAACGACGGGGCTGCTAAGGCCAGAATCGCCAGAATAGCCAGAAGCGCTAGGAAGATGGTGGTCTCGCGCTTCAAGCAGCGCTTCCCAAGGCGAAAGCGAGCACGCGCTGCTGCGTTGCTTCGGCGCGACTCAATATGCCCTGAATCCGGCCCGCGCGCATCACGGCGATGCGGTCGCTCATGCCTAGGATCTCCGGCAACTCAGACGAAATCATGAGAATCGCAAGGCCATCGGCTGCCAGCTCCCCCATGATGCGGTGGATCTCCGATTTCGCCCCGACATCCACGCCTTGGGTAGGCTCGTCCAGGATCAAAACTGCAGGCTTGGTGGAAAGCCAGCGCCCGATTACGACCTTCTGCTGATTGCCTCCCGAGAGGCTGTCTACTCGACTGGCGGTGGATGTGGCCTTCACCGACAGTTTGTCCTTATACTCAGCGGCTACCTCGCGTTCTTGGCGAAAGTCGAGCAACCCTCCACGCGATATCGACTGCAAGCTTGCCAGCGTAGTGTTGGCGGCGATTGACATTTCCATGATCAAGCCGTGGCGCCGTCGATCCTCGGGCACATAGGCGAGCCCCAACTCAACTGCCGCCCGT
>JANXQZ010000953.1 GCA_025353235.1 Bryobacterales bacterium | reverse complement strand
TGGGCAGTCTGGATGGGCGCGCGAACGAAGAGTTCGACAAAGCCGAAGGCAAAATCAAGAGCGAAGGCAATAAGGGCGGCGATGCTCGAACCGTCGCCGAGGGCGCAGGCGCGGGTGCCGGGATCGGTGGTTTGGCGGGTGCCGCAGCGGGCCACGGAATTATGGGCGCAGGCATCGGCGGGGCTGCGGGTGCGGCTGCGGGATTAGTGGGAGTGTTGGTGACGCGAGGTCCGGAAGCGATCCTGGCGAAAGGCACGACGCTCGACATGGTTCTAGATCGGCCCCTTCTGTACGATGAAAACGAAGTCGACTTTACGAACGCGTCGATGCGACGCTCCGGCTCGAGCGATGGTCCCGGTCCGCTGCCCAGCAAGAAGAGTCAGTCCTCCTTGCCGGGTCGCCGCAGGCCGTTCTAGCCGACTGGCCTTACCGCGAAAGCACCACGATCCTGAGCCCCTTCGCCGAAGCTGCTCTCGCTGAGATCCACCCCTTCCCATCTGGCGACCACAGCCGCCGCCATGCAGTTTCCAAGCAGGTTCACCGATGTACGCGCCATGTCCATTACTGCGTCCGCACCCAGTAGAACAGCGATTCCCGAGATCGGCAGGTTGAACGTCGCGAGCGTGCCAGCCAGAATCACGAGCGAGGCGCGCGGCACAGCAGCAACCCCTTTGCTGGTCAGCATCAGCGTCAGCATCATCAGAAGCTGCTGACTCCAAGGCATCTGCACTCCGGCTGCCTGCGCGACGAAAATTGACGCCAGCGCCAGGTACATGGTGCTTCCATCCAGATTGAAGCTGTAGCCAGTAGGCAGCACGAATGCCACGATATGTTTGGGCACGCCGAACAACTCCATGTTTTCGAGCGCCAGCGGAAGCGCCGCCTCGCTGGAGGCTGTGGAGAAGGCGATCACAAAAGGCTCGCGAACGGCCTTGATGAATCTGCCGAGCGGCACCCGCGCGATGAGAGCCACCGCGCCCAGCACAAGTACAACGAAGATCAGCAGCGCGACATATAGCGTGAGCACGAGCTTGCCCAGATTCAGCAAGACGAACAGCCCCTTGCTCCCGATCGCGAAGGCCATGGAAGCCCCCACCCCGATGGGCGCCAGGTACATGACGTAGCCCGTATACTTGAACATCACTTCCGACAGCGAGTGGCAGAACTCGATCACTGGTTTCGCCTTGGACCCCAGCGCAGCGCAGGCTGCGCCAAAGAGGAACGAAAAGACCACGATTTGCAGCACGTCGCCCTTGGCCATCGCGTCGATCACGCTGGCTGGGAATGTATGCTCCAAGGTGCCGCTCAGGCTCGGAGGCACTTTCGATACGTTCAACTCCGCAGCGGTTGGATCGAGTTTCATGCCATCGCCAGGGCGCGTCAGATTCACTGCGCCCAGCCCTAGGAACAGCGCGATGGTAGTGAGGACTTCAAAGTAAATGATGGCTTTCAGCCCGATGCGGCCCATGGTCTTAACGCTGCCGGTTCCGGCGATGCCATAGACCAGCGTCCCGAAAATTAAAGGCGCAATGATTGATTTAATCAATCGAAGAAAGACGTTGGCCAGAGCGGGAACCCACTCTGCTTTAGCGGCATTCGGGAACACCGCGCCGAACGCCACACCCACTGCCATTCCAATAAAGATCCAGGTTGTCAGCGAAAGCCTTCTCATCGTTCACCCCACTTGAGCTTTTCTCGGAGAACGTCGAAAAACAGCATCTTCGGAGGCCGAATCAGATGGATGCTGTGGGATGAGCTCCGGCACAGAATGCGGTCTTCATGGACCAAAGGCTGGCCGACTTGGCCGTCAATCGTCAAGTATGCGTCATGATCCGCAGCCAGGCAAATAATTTGGATCACGCTCGAGTCCGGCACCAGCACCGGACGATTTGTCAGCATGTGCGGGCAGATCGGCGTGATGCAGAGCGCCGCGACTGCGGGAAAAATGATGGGCCCTCCCGCTGAAAGAGAGTATGCCGTGGAACCGGTGGGCGTGGCGATTATCAAGCCGTCCGCCTTATACGTGCAGACGTAGTTGTTATCGACATAAGCTTCCAGGTCGATCATGCGCGCGATGGACGACTTGGTAATCACCACGTCATTCAACGCTTCCCAGGATGCCACGCTGGTGCCGGAGCGAACCACCTCGCACTCCAGCATGCGGCGGGAAGCGATGCGCTGCTCACCTTGCAGCGTGCGTTCCAGTTCGGGATAGATTTGGTCGATGGTAATGGCGGTCAGAAATCCGAGTCCGCCCAAGTTCACGGCGAAAATCGGAATCTCCCGGCCGCGCAGGGTTCGTGCGGCGGAAAGAAGAGTGCCGTCCCCGCCCAGCACGATGATCAGCTGGGTTCCATCGGCTACCACGTCCCGCCCCACGCCGTCCGTGCGATCGAGGTACACCGCCGTTTGCGCGTCATAGCGGGCGCTTATCCCACGCCGAGCCAGCCAGCTCAACAATTCTGCAACCAGAGTGGAGGCGTGCGCGATGCCCGGCTTAGAGAGGATCCCGACAGTTTGGATATCAAGCATGGGAATTGCGATGGGCGTGCAACAGGAACTCATGATTGCCTTCCGCTCCGAGGATTGGACTTGGCATCAGCTCCGCTCCGAAGCCTAGCCCGCGCACGGCTCCTTCCACGCGATCGCACGCCATCTGATGGAGCAGCGGATCTCGAACGATGCCGCCCTTGCCAATCTGACGCCGCTGCAGTTCAAATTGCGGCTTTACCAGGATCACCATCTCGCCCTGCTCGCGCAGCAGATCTGGAAGCATTGGCAGAATCATGGTCACAGAAATAAAGCTTACATCACAAACGATCAAGCCCACCATCTCAGGCACTTGCTCTTTGCCCAAATAGCGCGCGTTCACTTGCTCGTGCACCACCACGCGAGGGTGGTTGCGCAGCTTCCAATCGAGTTGCCCGGTTCCCACGTCGATAGCGTAGACGCGCTCGGCTCCGTGTTGCAGAAGGCAGTCGGTAAAGCCGCCAGTGGACGAGCCAACGTCTAAACAAATCTTGCCCGCCGCGTCGATGTGGAACTGCTGCAGAGCGGCTTCGAGCTTGAGTCCCCCGCGGCTCACGTACTTTGGCAGTTCCGTTACTTCGATCCGGCTGTCGTCGGGAACAGAGTGGCCCGCCTTGTCCTCGCGTTGCCCGTTCACCAGTACGTAACCGGCCAGGATCAGCGCTCGCGCCTTCTCGCGGGATTCCACTAGTTGCCGATCTACCAAAAGCTGGTCGATGCGCTGTTTGGCTTTCATGCCTTGCGGTGTACGATGAGGTCCGCCAGTTCGCGCAGCCGATCCGCTCGATCACCTAAAGGCGCAAGAGCTCGATGGGCGGAGAGGCGCTCCTCATCGGCCATCTGGCGGGAGCGCTCGAGTCCATACACGGCGGGGAACGTGATCTTCTTCTGATGGGCATCCTTGCCCGCCGTCTTGCCCAGCGTCTCGGAAGACTGTTCTACATCCAGAACGTCATCCACGATTTGGAAAGCCAGGCCGACATGCTCCCCGTATAGCGAGAGCGCGCTCAACTCTTCCGCGTCGGCTCCGGCAAAGATGCCTCCCATGCGCACGCTCGCTCGCAGCAGTGCTCCGGTTTTCGCGCGATGGATGCTGTCGAGCAGCTCCGGACTGGGATGCTGGCCTTCCCCTTCGATGTCGGCAACCTGACCGCCAATCATGCCTCCGACGGTCCCTGAGGCTACCGACAACTCCTGGATCAGACTCACCCTGCGTTCGGCACCGAGCGGCAGTTGAGCCAGCGCCTGAAAGGCGAGCGTGAGCAGCGCGTCTCCTGCCAGGATGGCCATCGCCTCGCCGAATACCTTGTGGCAGGTTGGCCGGCCCCGGCGCAGGTCGTCATTGTCGAGCGCGGGAAGATCGTCGTGAATCAGCGAATAAGTGTGAATCAGTTCGAGGGTGCACGCTGCAGCTTCGATACCCTGAGGCGCATTGTCGACGGAGTGCCCGGCGGCGATGCATAGGATCGGGCGAATGCGTTTCCCGCCCGCGAACAGGCTATAACGCATGGCGCTGTGGATGGATGGAGGGAATGCAGATGCGGGCGGTACCGAGCGATCCAGCGCGTCATCGATCCGCTGCTGCAGTTGAGCGATGTACTGGTCGAGACTCATGCCTTGTCGGGACGAAAGGGCTCGGGCTGAATCTTGTCGCCCTTTCGCACCAGGATCTCGATGCGGGTTTCCGCCTCTTCAAGCTGTTTGCGGCAGGCCTCGCTTAACTGCGTTCCCTTCTCAAAAAGTTCCAGGGCGCGCTCGAGGGGGAGCTCGTTGCTCTCCATCTGTTTGACGATCGATTCAAGCTCCTGCAAGCCAGCTTCGAAGCTTGGGGCAGGTTTTTCTTCGGCAGGCACTCACCTATTGTAAGGGGAATCTAACCAGGCGGGCGCGTCTCGGCACCCGCCTGCAAGTGTTCACCGAAAGTAGTCTATGGGAAGAACGTACAGCCGTTATAGAAATTCGAGTATTCCGACTGAATCTCATAAAAGTGGAAGTTCTTCAGCATGACAAAACCAAAGTTGGCTGAGGCGCTCTGGCACTGATCGCCAATCTCGTACCCATATAAATCTAGATTGTCGCGGTTCACGTAGGCATTGAGATCGGGGTCCGTAATCATTTCGAACAACTCGTGCGAAAGGACGCTGGCAGTCGAATCCATCAGTTGTCCATTGGGGCTCGGAAGGCCGGTAACCTGACAACCGTTTACTTGCTGATAGGGCTCCAAGGAAAAGATTACGTGTCCGGCAGCATCGTTGAACGTCCCGGCCGAATGGAACGCGCAGAATGCAAAGCTTTTCCTATTATCTGGCGAATAGCATTGAGTATTTGCCGCGTCGAAACAGTAGTCCTGTCCCTGGGGCAGGAAGATGTGGTAAACGTCGTTGTATCCATGGGCCTGTAGCGCTAGATTATGCAGAAGCCCAATGATGTCGACGAGATGCGCAAAGTGCGGGAGGGGACCGGACGCAGCATATTGCGTTCCGAGGGGGTAACGGACCGTGGGGTAATACGGGTCGAGGGTGTATTGGTCCACCAGGTGAATGAAACTGCTGCCAGCGAGGTCATCTAGAAATATCTGCGGATTTCCCCAGTGCGCTGGATCATTGGGAGCGGTGGGCGAGTTGATGTAGACCGGATGCTGCCTCGCCGTATGGAGCGTCGGTTTGTTATTTGGGTTGCTCAAGTAACCCGGGTATACGACAAGGTTAAAGCCTCCAGGAGATCCGGCGCCGAGGCCCGCCCCTCCGCTCGGGGTGATGTCTCCGCCTGCTGTTGATTTCAATAGGTCAGCTCGATTGCTCAACCCCTGAACGACGTTGGGGCGAATTTGGAAACTCGCCAAGTCGACGGTAGCAGCGGCACCGGAACTAACCATGCTGATTGGCACGGGTTTAGAGAGCTGAGCGTATGAGGCAACGCTCAGAAACGCTCCCGCGCAGGAAAGCGCTAAACAGCGCCGTCTTATTTTTTTCATAGATCATCCTTCATAGACAGAAGTTGTGCCACAAGAGTTTAAAT
>JANXQZ010000951.1 GCA_025353235.1 Bryobacterales bacterium | reverse complement strand
CGTTGCCAAGGAAGTGAAAGATCACGAGACTCGGGTTGGCTTGGTCCCCGGTAGCGTGAGTGCGTTGCGGGAGGCCGGGCATCACGTGCTGGTAGAAACGAACGCCGGAGTGGGCAGCTCGATTCCCGACCACGATTACGTGGCAGCGGGAGCGGAGATAGTTGCCAAGGCCTCCGATGTTTGGGGAAAAGCCGATCTGGTGGTGAAGGTGAAAGAGCCGCAGACCTCCGAGTACGGCTATTTTCGCCCTGGCTTGATCCTGTTTACCTATCTGCACTTGGCGCCGCTGCCCGAACTGACTCAGAAACTTGTGGAAACTCGCGTCAACTCGGTGGCGTACGAGACTATCCGTGAGAAGGACGGCTCTCTCCCGCTTCTGACGCCAATGAGCGAAGTGGCCGGGCGGATGGCGGTTCAAGTCGGTGCGCAGTATCTCGAGAAACCCAATGGAGGGCGCGGAATTTTACTCGGCGGCGTGCCTGGCGTGGCACCGGGCAATGTCGTAATTCTAGGAGGCGGAGTCGTCGGGCACAACTCGGCGAAAATGGCCGTCGGGCTGGGCGCGCACGTCACGATCATCGACCTCAATCTGAATCGACTGCGCGAACTCGACGATATTTACAGCAGTCAGATCGTAACTCTCGCCTCGAATTCGTGGACCATCACCGAGTCGCTCCGGCATGCCGATCTCGTGGTCGGCGCAGTGCTGATTCCGGGCGCGTCGGCACCGAGGCTCGTCCGCCGCGAGATGCTGAAAGTGATGAAGAAAGGCGCGGTGATGGTGGATGTCGCCATCGATCAAGGCGGCTGCTTCGAAACATCGCACGCCACCACGCACACGGACCCGATCTATTTCGTGGATGACGTGCTGCACTATTGCGTGTCGAACATGCCAGCTGCTGTGCCCCACACGTCCACCTACGCGCTGACCAACGCCACCTCGCCGTACCTGATGCAACTTGCAAATAAAGGATTGGCGGGAGCATGCCAGAGCAGCCGAGCTATCAGCGAGGGTGTAAATACTTACGAGGGGCACATCACGTACCCCGCCGTCGCCGAGTCGCAAGGGCGGGAGTGGAGAGAGCTTTCGAGCGTCCTGTAATTAGGTGCCGCTCAGCACTTTCTCGAACTGCTCGGTGCTCACCGTTTTCCCAGTCTCCTGCTCCTTTACCGATACGGTGGCGCGAATCGCCTCGCCCCGCAGCTTTACGGTGGACCGCAGGATTTGCTCTTCCTGTTTGTTCAGCACGAACGCCGCTGGATGAATCACGGAAGCCGGCTTGCCCCAATCCTGTCCCCGGCGCAGTTGTAGGCTGACGTCGATCAGCAGCGGAGTAGTGGCGCGCATATCCTGATTTTTCACCTTTAAGGTGATCACCGTGAGATCGGGAGGTCGGCTTCCAAAGTCAAGGTTGGAGGAGATCCTCGCGGTATGCGCGCACCCGGCCAGCGTGAGCGCCGCCAACACAACCACTGCTTGTATACAGAACGGTATTTTCATGAACTCTTACAATACAAGTATGCGTCTTACCGCTCTCTTCGTGCTCTCATCCATCGCCCTTGCAGCTCAGACTGGCACAGGGTGGCAGTTAATCTGGAGCGACGAATTCAATGCGGCTACAAACACCCCTCCCGATCCCGCGAAATGGAACTTCGATCTCGGCGGAGGCGGCTGGGGCAATGGAGAACTGGAAACTTACACCGACTCTGCAGCCAACATTTTTCAGGACGGCCACGGACATCTTGTAATTCGCGCGATCCGCGATGCGAGCGGCAACTTCACCTCGGCCCGTATCCGCACCGGAGTCGCGAATTCCGGGAAGGGCAGCGTTGATTTGAACTGGCAATATGGCCGGATCGAAGCACGCATCAAGCTGCCGTTCGGGCAGGGGGTGTGGCCCGCATTCTGGATGCTGGGCAACGATTTTTCTACTGCGTCGTGGCCTTTCTGCGGGGAGATCGACATCCTGGAAAACTTCGGCAGCAAGATCGACAATGCTTCTCTTATTCACTCAACTCTGCACGGTCCGCCGCAGAATTCCAATTTCGCCAATTTAGGGGTTTCGGCTGATTACACGCTTCAGGGCGGACAAAAGTTAACGGACGACTTTCATCTCTTCGCAGTAGAGACCGCACCGGACTCGGTCACGTTCTCCGTGGACGGACTCGTTTACAAAACGTTCACTCCCGCATCGTTGCCAGCGAATGCGAAGTGGGTATTCAACAAGCCATTCTTCATTCTGCTGAATCTCGCGATTGGCGGTCCCAAGACGTTCCTGGGATCGCCCGCAGCCGACGCGCCCTTCCCGCAAGACATGGTGATCGACTACGTTCGCGTATATCGACAGACGCCGGTTGCACAGTCGAGTCCGGTGATCTTTCCGGGCGGGGTGGTGAATGCGGCGTCAGGCCTGGGCAGCATCGCACCGGGCTCGCTCGCGACCGTGTACGGACAGGATCTTTCTGGTTCAGTGGAGGGTGGGCTCTTCGCAAACGGGGCGTTCGTCACGTCCTCTTCCGCAGGTGTCACAGTGAACGTAAATGGAGTGAATGCTCCACTGACTTACGTCTCCCCTTCGCAGATCAATTTTCAGCTGCCGTGGGAAACGCAGCTTGCTCCGGACACAGTGAATATTACGGTTGCGAATGCAGGCGGGGTGAGCAATGCCGAGCCCGTTACCATCACCTCTACCGCTCCATCTGTTTTTGCAACGCAGTGCGCAGGCACAAACTGCACCGCATGGGGGAATGGCTTTGGGCGGAAGGGCGGGCCGGTACCGAACGGCAGTCCCTATACGGTTGCGTCGGCGGCAACAAACTCTTGCGCTCTCTCGATAGCGGGTGCGCCTGTGCCGGTGTCTTATTGCGGGGCCGCGCCGGGCCTGGTAATCGATCAGTTGAATTTCACATATTCAGGACCTGTGCCCGCAGTGGCGAATCTCAACATCGGCGGAGCGGTTGGGACGTTCCAGATACGTTCGATCGGGCAACAGTAGAATCCAACTCAAAGTCGGCGTTGCGCGTTTGGTCCGACGACGCGTTTCGCCAATCTGGCCGCGCGCCGTCTCAGTGCGTCCGAATCTCCATGGCCAATCGCCGCTTCGGTCATCTCCAGCGCCTTCCCGTAATTGCGCTCGCGATGCTCGTAGTATTTCGCCATCTCTTCAAACGCGCCTGTTTGAAATGGATTTCGAC
>JANXQZ010000941.1 GCA_025353235.1 Bryobacterales bacterium | reverse complement strand
AAACAGACAAAATAGAAAACTTCCCAAGTCATGCGATTTCCTTCCTTTGCTCGGCTGGGTTCAGGACCTGAAACAGGCGATCGATCAGGCCAGGCGTGTCGATGATTAGCGCCAGCAGCAGCAGGCACTTGCGCGAGTCATTGTGCCTTGCCAATGTGAGCAAAGCTTGCATCAGGGCCGGATCGGACCGAAAGCGCTCTCCACCATCCACCAGCCATTCGTCTAACTGGTCTTCCACATGGCGCAAATCCGAAATCAGCTCGGTGTGGTAGCCTTCCGGGTCATCCACCAGATACCCCGGATGCACTTTGAACAGCCGCGCTAGCAACTGGCGCGTTGAATTGGTGAGATGCGGTCTGTTCCCGCTCTCGATTTGCGACAAATAGGATTGGCTGATGGATTCTTTCAGCTCAGATTTTGCAGCAACCACTACTTCTTTTTGGGTCATTTCCCGTCCCAGCCCACGGAGAGCGCCTTCCACTTCGCGAAGATATTTGAGTTTTTCGCCGAGCGTCATATCGCAATCCGTAATTATCATATTACAAATTGCGATTAGCGTCAAGAGGAAATTTCAAAGGAGAAAATTCGAAGTCACCTCCGGTACAATAGCCATGGCACCTCAGGAGGCTGGAACCGGATGTTCAAGAGACTATCAAACCTGTTTCGAGGATTCTTTGGCTTATTTGTCTCGGGCATAGAGAGAAAGAACCCGGAAGCTCTGCTGGAGGTAGAGACCGAGAACCTGCGCAAGCAGATCGCGCAGTACAATACTGGACTTACTTCCCACGCCGCCTTATGCGAACGCCTGATGACTCAGGTCCGCAAGCAGGAAATAGAGCAGCGCGATCTGAGGGCCAAAACCACTGCCAATCTGCGGGCCGGGAACCGCGATGCCGCCGGGCAATATGCCATGCGGCTGCAAACGGTGGAACGCGAACTGGAAGAGAACCGCAAACAACTGGAACAGGCCGAGATTACCTACAAAGAGCTGGTGCGGGCGCGCGACGTAGCGGTGACTACGGCCAAGGCGAAAATCGAGTCGTTGCGCTCCAGCATCAGCGATATGAAGATGAAGCGAGCCATGGCGGAGTTGACGGAAATGGCGTCGGGCATGATCAGCACCATCGGCGGATCAGGAGATACGCTGGACCGGTTGCAGGGCATGGTGGAGTCGGAGCGCGAGAAGGCTTCGGGGCGCGTGCGCGTTGCGAAAGACAATTTGGACATGTCTCACATTCACGTAAAGGAAGCCGAGCAGACTGCTCTGAACGAGCAGGCGCTGGCGGATTTTGCAGCCAAAGAAGGGATCGCGCTAGATCCTTCGCCTGTGCTGAATCCTAGCTCGTCTGCGCCGGTGAAGACCATGGGGCCGGGAGCGGCTGAGCAGAACTAGCCGCTGCATGACTTCCAAACTGCCGGCTTGGGCGCGGGAACTCGTCGATCTCTATGAGAGCAATGCCGCCAG
>JANXQZ010000891.1 GCA_025353235.1 Bryobacterales bacterium | reverse complement strand
CGCGGTCAACGATAAAATGGGCATCGACCCTGAGAGCGCAACACCTTTCACTAGGGTGGTAGGAAACAGATGTTAGCGAATCTCCTCCTTGAACATATAGGTTTAGTGTAGGACAGTGGTGGATCAGAGGCCTCTGCACGTCGCCTCAGTTCACACTTTGCGCCGATCGGCTAAGTTCACGATTCCAGCATAGCGGCGCACACCCGGCACAATCCTACCCGGTTCTTGCAGTCCCGTTGCATATATAATGCCTTGCATGGAAATGCAACGCCGCACGTTTTTGACGGGACTCGCGGGACCGCTGATTTTAGGAGCTTCCAACAAGTCAGGCTCCAACCTGCCGGTACTGGGCGAGGGGGATCACAAATACGAAGTTACTCACGATTGGGGTGAACTGCCTGCCAGCATTCAATACGGGAATACGCACGGCGTCTGCGAGGATTCTCATGGACGCATCTACGTCCATCACACGGTGAACGCAGCCAGCGAGAGCCATGACACGATGGTGGTTTTCGATCCCAAAGGCAAGTTCATCAAATCTTGGGGCAAGGACTTCAAAGGCGGCGCGCATGGCCTCCATATCCACAAGGAGGGCAAGCAAGAATTTCTATATCTGTGCGATACGAAAAGAGCGTTGGTAGTGAAGACCACCCTTGAGGGCGAAGAGTTGTGGACCATAGGCTATCCGAAAGAATCCGAGGTCTATGCCAAGGGCATGCCGGATGGAAAGCCGCTCAAATACAGCCCCACCAATCTCGCGATTGCGCCCAATGGCGATGTCTATGTGGGTGATGGGTACGGGTCGAGCTACGTGAATCAATACAACGCGAAAGGCGAGTACATACGAACGTTCGGCGGTCCGGGAAAAGAAGCGGGCCAACTGCTCTGCCCGCACGGAATCATCTGCGACACGCGGGGCGCCGAACCCAATCTCACCATCGCCGATCGCAGCAATAAGCGCTTGCAGCGGTTTACCCTGGATGGCAAACACATCGACTTTGTGAATGGCGTGAACGCGCCTTGCCATTTCAGCATTTACA
>JANXQZ010000845.1 GCA_025353235.1 Bryobacterales bacterium | reverse complement strand
GTTTTCTGGACTATGTGATCGGTGGATACGATCTTTCCTGGATTCAGACCTTCACCACTGGAAATCCCTTCGGCTTCACTTTTGCCAACAGCCCTAACAATTACTATCCGACCAATATCGGCGTGCGCGTTCCGAACTTGGTCGCTACGCCGACCATGCCGCAGTACGGACTTGGCAACGACATTGGACCCAGCCGCTTCAATCAATCGAATGAGTATGCGGTGGTGGGGGCAGCGGGCGGCTCTCCAGCGAACTATCCAAACTGCGTTGCGCCGACCTGCAACATTTCGGCGTTCGCCCCACCGGCCCCGTTCACTCCAGGCAATGCGGGACGCAACATACTCACCGGACCCGGGTCATACTATTCGATGTTGTCGGCGAAGAAAAACTTCCGACTCACTGAGCGCGTGACGTTACAACTCCGCTACGACTTCCAAAATCCGTTCCACAATTTTGGCTTCTCCGCGCCCAACTCTACGGTGGATTTTAAGAATCCGCAGTTGTTCGGGAAGATTACTTCCGACGTCGCCACTGCCAGCCTTAACGGCGAGCCGTTGATGAACCTGATGCTTCGTTTGAGCTGGTAGCGCTCGGCTAGGACGTTTTATCGAAGCGCAGCTTGATTGCCGGATCGCCAAACAGCATATACGACTGAGCGTCATTCTGTTGCGTCCAGGTGACCCCGAGCTTTTGCTCGTCGAATGAGGTCCCATTCAGCCGGGCAGTGAGCATGGTGTTCAGCATGCCCGCGAATGCTCCATACCGATCGGTGAAATCCGTCAAAGCCAAACCCAGCGGGACTCCGCTCAAGATCTTAGCAAGCGCGTTTTGAAAGGGCTGAATCTGCGAACCTGCGCCAGGAGGGGCGATGGACGACGCCCACGCCCGTTCGATATGTCCGATCACGGCCAGCGCGGGTCCCTCTGGCGCGGACAGCATCGCCTTGGGCAAGGCTGAAAAGAACGGCTTTGGAGCCAGCTGCTTGGGCTGTTGAGGCGGGTCGAACGAGTACTTATCGCGAAGAGGCGTGCCCAAGCCGTAACAGGCAAACACAAACGCAATCAGGTTGCGCACGTTTCCGCCTACCGCATCTGCAGCCGCAAAATACATATCCGCCGTAATTGGCACCGGGCTCAGGCCGCGACCCTTCCAATCTCCACAGAGCAGCGCACCCTGCCCGCTGGATTGAAGAGGGTTGTCGGCGGGCCATCCAATTCCATGCGTCGCGCTAAAGAGAAAGGCTGGCGGCTTCTCGCCGGATGGTCTGTTCAGAACCTTTGACAGCCCACTCTTCGTGGCGTCCGGTCCGAGCAGCCCGCTGGATCGAAAGCGCATGGAATCGGCAATGGCTGGATCTCCATCCGCTCCGTTCAACAGCGGCTTCACCATTTGTTCACAGCTCAGATTCGTAGCTGCATCGCCCGTGTGCTCGGTACCGAAGAACACCACCTCTCGAGCATTCGTGATCTCATCCGTAGTTTCGTAATCGATTACGGCTTTCACATAGCGGGCGTAGTCGGCGGGAGAATCGAGATGTAGCCGACCGACAGCGTATTCCAAATCAAGCAACTGCGTAAACTCAAATGGAATGCGCTCGGGATCGCCCACCACCAGCAGGTAGAGAGGGAGCTTGGTGGGTTTCACCGTCCCCGGCGCTACGCCCTGCTTCCCAAGCCAGTCTTCGAACTCTTCCCCGTTGTAAGCGAGCGTCTTCACTCGACCCGGATCTTCGATCTGCCACAGCCTATGCTTCACCAGCGGATCAAAAGCGGCACGAACTGCGGGGTCTTCCGCAGCGTGGAAAATCAGAGCCCAGCCAGCTTGCTCGATGCGCGTGGGGTCGAGCCCGAACGTTATTCCTTCCGTCTTGCCTTCCTGGATTGCAGCGACGGCTGGATGCGGCTGGTTCGCCCCAATTGCCGCGCGAGCCGCTGCGTGTGCGTCCATGGGGGCGGCCAGATACTCGCCAGTAATCGGATTGATGCCATTCAGAATGATGTCTGCCAAGAGGCCTCCTTACAACGTTTTCATGTATTCGACCACAGCGCGCTTATCGTCGGTGGGAAGCTGCGTTCCCCAGAGATGGCCGGCATTGCTGTTTCCGGCCACGCTGGTATCGAAGCGGAATCCAGCCCGCTCGGCTTCCGGGCCATCGCTGATAAAGCCTACCTTCGCCGGATCCACCACATCGTAGCCGGTATAGAAAAGCTTGGGACGCTTCTCAGGCGCTTCCAGCAGGTCAGTCAGCGTCGGCACCGAGCCATTGTGCAGATACGGACCCCGCAGCCAAATGCCATCCAGCGGCACGTTCACGTAGCCGTTGGTTTTGACGAAATGAGTAAGCTGCCAGCCGTATCCAGACGTGTACTCGTTGTAGGCCTTGGCGGCGTTCGCGGTCCACATGTCTAGCCGGTGACGGTCTGTCTTCAGTGCCGGATCGTCCACAGGCTGTACTTTTCCGGTCTTCTCGCCGCCGAACGCGTGACAACCGGCGCAGTCGCGATCGTAGATGGCTTTGCCTTTAGCCGCGAGCGCGCCATCGACTGGCAGCGGGAACTTCGGAGGCTGCCGGTCAGTAATGAATTGACGGATGCGCTTCAAGCTGGATTCAGTCTCGGACTTTTTCCAGTCCGCTTCCACCCAACGTGCCGTGGCTCCATCGCCAATCGCGGAGGAAAGAATCACCTCGTTCAGATCGGTGTTCAAACCATCCCAGTGATAGGCGGTATTCACATGTTGCTTCTGATTCCAGAGCGGGGGCATCACCGAGTTTCCAATGGTTCCGTCCACCGGCTGCTTCAAATTCCGGTACTTCATCGGGTTGAACGGATCGATGCGCCCTCGTCCCCACGGCGGCAGGTCTTTCATCCATCCATAGTTGTTGTAGACCCGCTGTTGCTTGAGCAGCGCGCGCTTGGTGAACGGAATTAGGATGTACTGGTACAGCGGATCATCCAGCCAAGATAGCTTCGTATTACGATCAATCTCCGCCATGATGGTTTTGCCGT
>JANXQZ010000708.1 GCA_025353235.1 Bryobacterales bacterium | reverse complement strand
AGTCCGCGCATCATGCAGCGCATAAAACGCCGGATTCAGCACCTTCAAGGCAGAGTATCCAGCCAGGCCGATCGCATAACACGACAAAGCCAGAGCCGTTTGCTGCGTATCGTAAGCGTTGAATTTCCCGCCCTGATAAATAGCACCGATCATCGATTCGCCCAGCACGACCAAGCCGATCGACGACGGAACCGTCAGCAACAAAACCATGCCCAGCGAGCGCGAAAGAGTACGGCGGAACTCTTCCATATTGCCCACACCCGCGCTGCGCGAAATAGACGGAAGCGTGGCCGAAGCGATCGCAACCCCAAAGATGCCCAGCGGAAGCTGCATAAAACGAAACGCACAACTCAGCCAGCTCACGGGTCCGTTGCCAGGAATGCGGGAGGCGAAATTCGTGTTCACCATCACGTTGATCTGCACCGCCGCGTTTCCCAAAATAGCCGGACCCATCAGCGTGATGATCGTCCGCAATCCCGGGTGGGACCAATTGATGGAAGGCCGAAAACGGAAGCCCTCGCGGATCAAGCTCGGGACTTGCCAGAACAACTGCAAAGCGCCGCCCAGCACTACTCCAATAGCCATGCCCGTAATGGGCGCGATGCCCACTACCGGCCCAAGCAGGTATCCAATGAGCAGTCCGAAGGTCACGGAACCGATGTTGAAAAAAGTGGATGCGGTGGCAGGTACGGCGAACCGGTTGCAAGCGTTCAACACGCCCATGGCTTGCGCAGCTAACGCAACCAGCAACAGGAACGGGAACATGATTCGCGTAAGGAAAACCGCGAGCTCGAACTTGCCCGGGACCTGATGAAAGCCTTCCGCCATCAGGTTCACCAGGACTGGGCTGAAGATCATGCCGAAGATGCAGAACGCACCCACCAGCATCATCAGAGCGGTGGCGACGAGATTGGCAAGCTCGGACGCTTCCTTCTTTCCCTTCGTAGCCAGCGTTTGTGCAAAGATCGGAACGAAGGCCGACGACAGGGCTCCCTCCGCAAACAAATCGCGTGTCAGGTTTGGGATGCGAAAGCCGAGCAGGAAAGCGTCGTAGATGAAGCCTGCGCCGAAGAGCCGGGCCATCACGATCTCGCGCACTAAGCCGGTTAGCCTGCTCGTGAGCACCGCGATGGAGACGATACCCGATGAGCGCATCACGCTTTCGGATGCGGAGTGCGCGGGTGACGGGGGCGTTTGGAGCTCTGCTGCCAATGCGCAACTACGGCTGTTCGCCGTACTCCTCCAGGAAATGCGCGACGGTCATGATACCCGTGTAATAATTCTCCAGCTTGTACTTCTCATTGGGAGAATGCAGGCCATCATCGGGTAATCCAAATCCCATGAGAACCGTAGGGATGCCGAGGTGCGTAGCAAAGTCGCCCACAATCGGGATGGATCCGCCGTTTCGCGTGAACACGGTCGGCTTGCCGAGCATCTCGCTAAACGCACGGGCCGCAGTTTCAATAGCCGGATGATCCGGGTTCACTGAGATAGCCGGACTTGCATTCAGCACCTTCAATTCGATCCGCACGCCTTGCGGAGCGTTCGCAGCAATGAACGTGCCGAACGCTTCGATGCACTTCGCAGGATCCTGATTCGGAACCAGCCGGAAGCTTACCTTGGCGGTCGCTTTGGCCGGGATCACGGTCTTCGATCCCGGCG